>CAYSOZ010000015.1:0-14191 GCA_964432815.1 uncultured Candidatus Bathyarchaeia archaeon | reverse complement strand
AATGAAATCTAGGATTGCTCGGTGTTGATTCAACGAATTAACGATTAAATCGGCCTTTGTCTTATTCAATTCTTCTCTTCGGTAGACGCCTGTTAGAACCGCAATGCAACCCATTCCAGCGCTTTTAGCGGCTTTAACTCCGAAAATAGAGTCCTCAATGACTATACATTTGTCCGGTTTGCTGTTCAACTCTGTAGCGCACTTCACGAAAATTTCAGGGTCGGGCTTTGAATGTACTATGTCTTCGGCTGTCAGTATGGCATCGAAGAATCTGTGAATGTTCATAATCCTTAACAGATGGTGGATCACTTCCCGGTTGTTCATTGAAGCCAAGCCCAATTTGACCCTGTCCCGGAGGGAGTTGAGAAGATCCAAGGTTCCCTCGAGAAGTCTAACGTCATGAGCCATTTCGATTTCAGCTTCAACTTTCCTTTTCACGAGACTTAAAATCAAAATTTCGTCAAATCGCACTTTTGAATGTCGAAGTATTTCTCTAAAAGTCTCCGCTGACCCGATTCCTATACGTCGTTCGATGAATTCATCGCTTATACTGCACTGAATTTCATTGAGCGCTTTCTGAAAAGAAGCAACTACCACTCGTTTTGTGTCAGCGAGCGTTCCGTCCCAGTCAAATATGACGGCCTCAAACATTTTGGCAGTCCTTGGACCCGTGGCTACTCTTCGTCAAAACCCAGTTTTTCCCGGATCATCTTGCTCTTGTTTGTTGCTTTTTCAACAGCACGCATAAGCGCCTGCCTAACTTGGCTTCCTTCGAGCTCGTAGATCGCTTCGATAGTGGTACCGCCGGGAGTAGTGACCATGTCCTTCACTTTTGAAGGATGCTCTTGCAGATCCAGTACAAGTTTTCCAGTGCCTATGAGTGTCTGCGCTGCTCCATATAACGCGACATTTCTGGGCAAGCCGACTTTTAACCCCGCGAACATTAATGATTCAATTATTATGGAAACATACCCTGGTCCGCTGCCTGTCAAAGCTGTTATGGCATCCATATGTTTTTCATCAACTTCCTCACAAATTCCCATCATGTTCAAGAGCGCCTTCACTTTATCCTTGTCTTTCGCCGTTACGTTTGTTTCGCAGCAGTAGGCAGTATAGGCTTCCTGGACCATAGCCGCAACGTTCGGCATGATTCTGACAAGCTTCGCTTCCCGAGCGTTCTTTTTTAGGAACTTTAGAGGCACAGTGGCAGCCGTTGATATTACCAATTTGTCGTTTATTTCTTTGTTGATCTGTTTCAGAACCTTTTTCACTTCATCTGGTTTGACAGCTATGAAAACGATGTCAGCGTCTGCAGCGGCGTTGCGGTTATCCTTGCTCACAGCCACTCCCAAGATCTCTTGTTCTCTAAGTCTCTCTTGCTGGGGATCTGCGGCGGTGATCTTGCCTTTGTATCCACCCTTTACGAGGCTTTTGATAATAGCGCCACCCATCATTCCTGCGCCTATCACTGCAATTTTATCTGCCATTTGATCCAACTCTTTGTTCTAAGTACTTTGAATTCTGCTCTTAAATCTTTGTTAAGAGCTTTTTCGGAGAAAGCTCCTAAGCAGCTTTCGCTGTCTTCTTAAACAATTCCTGAATTTCTAAGGCTGATGCATTAGTTCTGAATCCTCGCGAATTGAAATGTGTTGGCCCTGCTTCAAAACCACAATCGTGTAGCCTTTTGATTATGGTCGAGAGAGAAGGTTCGGGTATCTGCAGCTTGCTGCTGAATTCGTCAACAACGTAATGCAATGCTGGCGCTTCCGATTCATACCCTGCCATAGACAAAAGCGTATCTATTCTGACGCTATTTCTAAATGCTACACGCGTGTTCTCCTTTCTCAAGGATTCACAGAATGAGCGGTCGCCGATATTTCCAAGCCATAGCGGGCCGGCGTAATCCATTCTTTCTCCACATTCAGGACATTTCTCAGGGTTGAATGCCTTCTCTGCCGTTTCTCTATGCAAACAGTTGAAACAATGCCATACGAAACCCAGGTTTTTCAAGCTTTCATCAGCCCTTTTCGCGCCGTAAGCCGCCTCGGCGTAAACACGTATATAATGATCAGTCGAGTGGCCAAAAAGAACTCCAATGCCGATATCTTGTCTTGCAGAAGTCGCTGCCAAACAGCCGACCAAAAGCCGAATCGCAAGTTCATGACAGTACTCGGTGCGTAACGGTTTTCCCCCGTATTTCCTTAGACAAGCTCTCACGTGAACTCCGCAAAGTGGCGCTAGATCAGTTGCAGTCAACGCTAACACTCCTTTGTTGCGGAGAGCTCTAACTGCCGAGTCAATGTATCGTACTGGTGAACCGAAAGGGTCCACATCTATAATGTCGAATCTCCTACGAGGTGCACTGCTGCAACTCAAAAGACAATTGGCATCCATGTGATGGACTGTGACTCGATTTTCAAGCATGTTCAAAGCAACATTCTGTTTTGCCAGTTTGAAGGCGTGCCCGTTAATATCTCCGATGGTCACCCTGACATTGCTGACTTCTGTTGCCAAACGAACCCCTCTAATCCCCGAACTGGTCAAGGGCTCACAAACCGAGATTTCCCTGTCAACCTGTTTCTGATATACTCTAGTTACCAAGACAGCTAAATCTCGGTTCAACTCCATAACTGGATTGTAGAAAACGGGAGCTTTAGAAGGCGCATAGTCAGACGGCCGCTCTCTGAAAGCTGACAGTCTAGGGACTAAAACCTGAACCTTCCCTTCCTTCACAGTCTCACTTGGAAAACCTTCAATAGGACCTGATTTTCTCATAATTCTAAGCCTTAATGTTATGTGGGTTATGAGAAGAAATTTAAGTGAATATTAGACTTCTGGTCTACGTTGTGGACTGTGTTGAGAAAACGCGTGTTTTTCATAACCGGAGTACCAGGCATAGGCAAAACAACCGTGCTATCGAATGTAGTCAACACTCTGAGCGAGATAGGCTACAAGGTTGGTGGCATGCTAAGCCGAGAAATACGTGAAAGGGGCAAGAGACTAGGTTTCGAAATTCTGAGTCTGGGAAGCTCTGGACGGGGTGTGCTTGCACATACCAACCAGAAAACAGGACCACAGATCGGCAAATATCGGGTCAACATCGAAGACTTGAATCGTGTAGGCGTCCATTCAATAACTGAAGCTATTGAAAAACGCGACATAATCGTGATAGACGAAATTGGGCCAATGGAGTTGTTTTCTGGAGAGTTCAAAGACGCGACGCAAAAAGCACTTGACAGCAACAGAGTGGTCATCGCCGTGATTTACTACAAGGCAGGAGCAAGGCTGATAGCCTCAGCTAAAAACCGCCAAGACGCCGAAATATTCGAAGTAACACTGGAGAACAGAGACCGCTTGCATAAAACAATAACAGAAAAAGCTGTTGAATCACTGAGACTAGGTGCAGAAAGCTCCCATTGATCTCAAGCATTTTTCTGCCTCACAATCAAGCGAAGGATGGAAAGTCATTAACGTTATTGGCATTAAGACTTCGCCCTCAGGGGCAAGCCTTTCAAAAAGCATAATTAGCTCAGAACCAGAAATACAACACGCTAGAGGACTTGGGCAGAATGTTGATTGCAGGAGTTGACGAGGCAGGTCGCGGATGCGTGATTGGACCCCTTGTCATTGCAGGCGTCTTGATGAGAGAGGAAAACTTGAAAATTCTGGTGAGTCTAGGCGTAAAAGACTCAAAGCTCTTGTCGCCGAAGAAACGTGAAGTACTGGCCGCGCACATAACTCAAACAACAGAGACCCACCGCATTCTGAAGCTGTCGCCTCAGGAAATTGACCACGCTGTAAAAAGCGGAAGAAAACTACATAAACTAAACAGACTGGAAGCTCAGACTATGACCCAAATAATCGATGCTCTTAAACCAGATGTGGCTTATGTTGACGCAGCAGATGTATTTGCAGATCGCTTCAAATATCATATCCAGGAAGGCTTGTCTTGCAAAGCGAGAATAGTTTCAGAGCACAAGGCAGACAGAATCTATCCAATTGTTTCCGCTGCGTCCATCTTGGCTAAGGTGGAACGCGACAAGGAAATCGCGGCCTTGAAGTGCCAGTTTGGCGATTTCGGAAGCGGATATTTAACAGATCATAAGACCATGGATTTTTTGAATCAATGGTTGCGAACTAATCGCGAATATCCCGATTGTGTTAGGAAATCGTGGAAACCTGCGAGAAAGGCCAAGAGTTCTGCAGGTGCTATTCAGAAGAGACTTGCTTAAATTCTTTCGACCAGCTCTTCGGGAGATCTAATCAACGCTAGTTCATCTGCGTAAACACATGGGACTTTCATTTTTTGACCTTTTTCTTTTTCGGCTATCAGTACTGAAGCAGACCGGAAGTGAGCAGCACATTCTTGAAACAAGAAACCCAGCTTCTTCAAACGTCGTTCCGAGTTGAGCAGCGTTTTCCATTTCTCAATGGTTCATCAGGCTGTCACAAAGAATGAAAGAAAATTGAAAAATACAAACGGTGTTTTTGTTTGACCCTTGGACTAAGTCCGTTGTGCTACTATCATTGCATGCGCCTTATCATAAGGTTCTAATGGCAAGACTTCTTCAACACTAAAACCTCGATGTCTTAAGACCTCGGATTCTTGAGCATATATCTCGGCAGGTTGTTTGGTCACGTCGATGCTCTGAGACTTTACAGCAAGCATAACCCAACCTGAAGCTTTGAGGAAAACGTCTGCGTTGTCCGCGAGGACTCTAGCTTGCTCTGGTTGGGCTATGTCGCAATAAATGCAGTCAACTTTTCCAGGAATGAACATGACATATTTCTCCGGTAAACGAGCGTCAGCTAAGAAAGGAGACATGTTAAACCTGAACGCGCAAACGTTTTCAACTAAATCTCTGATTGATCTTGCCGCGAATTCGACACAGTAAACGTGGCCGGCTTCACCCACTATGTCGGAAACGTGACTTGGAGTAGTACCGGAAGCAGCGCCCAAATAGAGAACTTGATACCCCAATTTTATAGGTACTGTTCTTATACCTTTGATAATTGCTGCAGCAAGCTTGCTTCTGAAGGCATCCCAAACACGATATTCTACGCCCTTAAAACTGACTAGTCTCTCTCCATAGACGGTTTTGCCAGGAACCAAATTCCTTGTAGCTAAACGCTGTGCACCGTCTTCAAGAATCACTTGATATACTTCTACGAACCGCGGATGAGGCTTAACCTTTACGCGCACTCTTTTCCTTGCTCCACTTCCGATCTCTCCTGTCACGCCAAGGTCGACCCCTTCTCTCCGTTTCTCTCGAAGGCCTATAGTCTCTTCTTTCGAACCGTTGTTCTTGCTGCCTTGGCTGCTGTTTCCTTTCCTTAATCGGCGGAGGTTCCTTATACTTCTCACGGATTTCTTCTATCCTATGGTCCACTTCAGCCTTCAACATGTCACCCACATACTTTCCGCCAAAAGCGTCAGCCCTTGCAGCGATAGCCAATTTGCCCGCTATAACTCTTGCAATCTTGCCTCTCTGCCACCGTTTTGCATCGTGAAGCAGAGCGTGCTGAAAGATCAATCCATGTTTGGGCGGGCGAGCACCTGTTTTCAAAGAACGGAACAATGCTTTTTCAGCCCCTAAAACCTGTATTGTACTTGCGGGGCGCATGGCCAAATTCTGAAGGCTGCCGGCAATAGCAATCAATCGGGCTCCCAGAAGAGCACCAGCTATTGTTCTAGTATTTGGCGCTACGTCCTCCATCGCCCTGTCAACATAATTTTCCATGTCCTTTCTCAGCTCATACATGTTCAGCACATCCTTGGCTAATGCCTGAATCTCAGCCAAATCTTGTTCAACCAAGTCTGCACCCATGCTTGACTTGGCAACTTCTGCCACAGTTTCAGCGCGTTCCTTCGGGATACCCTCTTTCTCAAGTTTTTCGAGAGTAAATTGTTCTCTGTAACCCAAATTCATCACAAGACGTGAGTAGGTCTCATGCTTCTCGATTAGACGATCAAGTTCAGGAAAATGTACACCATACCATTCCCTGAGACGACCCATGAACAAGTTCACGGTTCTGTCTAAATCATCCAACGTCTGAATAGCTTGCGCTATCACTAAATCTCTTTTTCCGGCAGCGCCTTTGATTCTTGACTTGGCCAATTCCATGCTAACATTTCGATTCCAAAGCGCTACGTCTTTAGCTGTTTTGACAAAGCCCGTTTCGACAGCGATTTGTTCCATTCGAGCACGAAAAACCTCTATCTCGGAAGCTTCTGCGACTTCAACTTTGAGATTTAGCTTCTTCTCTACCTGTCTTGCTAAATCAGCGATTTCAAAGACGAAAAGTTCGTACCCAAGGGTTTGAAGTTTTGCCAGCAGCGGTTTGACTTCGGAAATATTTCCTGACTCGATTCTTGTCATGCTCTCAGCTGCCGCAGCCGGATTTTTCGGAAACAAAACTTTCTCAACTAACATTTTATCCTCATTAAAGGCTGCAACTCCGAAAGGATAAAGAACTATCACAACTTTCATGGCTTCGAAACCCCATTACAGACTAACTAATGCTTCGCGCTGTCTTAATAAATAGTTACTGCCAGTTTTCAACAGTTGTACAACACGCGCTTGTTGTTACCACAGAATGTAGCTAAGCTTTAAACTTCTCTTCTAAATAATAGGTACGCGCAACGGGGAGAGTCTCAGCAATGGTAAATCTTCCACATAGGGCACGCGGGGTAAAAGTATTGAAAGCGGTTTCGTCATCTCTGAGACTGCAGATCTTAAACCTTCTTTTCGATAAAGGAGCTCTCTCCTATACTGAATTGATGAATGCCCTCAAGATGAATCCAAGCAGAGACGCGGGAAGATTTGCTTATCACTTGAAATTCCTGCTCAAAGCAGACTTATTGGAACCCGATTCTGAAGCGAAAAAGTACAATCTAACAGACTTGGGCAAAATGGTCCTCGATGTCGCAGATCGAGTGGAAAAAAAAGCTGAAAAACCTCGCGGAATGACAATTCGTACTTCACATTATACGCTAGAAGAGTTCGACCCTAACAAAATCGCCAACTCGCTAATAAAAGAAGCAAAAATGCCCCCTGAGATAGCTCAGAAAGTAGCTAAGGAGGCCGAAAAACGTCTGCTCAAATCAAGAACCAAGTATCTCACAACCCCCCTGGTCAGAGAAGTGGTCAACGCAATATTGGTCGAAAAAGGATTCGAAGAGTATCGTCACAAACTCACTCGTCTCGGGATGCCAGTCCACGAAGTTACTGCCCTGATGGACGCAAAAGACTCGACAGGTGGCTCAACGCGTAAACTATCGACAGCAGGAGAAACAGTTTTCGGCGAATATGCTCTCCTTAACGTCTTCTCTAGAGATATTGCCGACGCCCATGTTTCGGGCGCCATTCACATAGAAAACCTGGGCACATGGATCCTCAAACCAAGCGAGGTAGTCCACGACTTGCGATTCTTCCTTCAAAACGGGGTTAGTATGTCAAACCAACTTCAACTTTCGACAGAACACCCAAAAAGTTTTGAATCTGCATTATCAACCATGTTTAGCGTCCTTCTACATGCAGGCAGAGAACTTACGGGCTCTCAAATCTGCCCCTACTTTAACATATTTCTCGCACCTTTCGTCAAAGGTCTGGAAACAACGCAAGCGAAGGAGCATCTACGGCTGTTCTTATTGAACCTCAACCAACATGCAGACTCGGTATTAGGATTGGAGCTTTCAATTCCAAACTGCATGAAGGAAAAGCCAGCAATTGGTCCCGCGGGAAAAATATGCGGTACATACAAAGATTTCGCTGATGAGAGCCTGTTGATAGCATCACTCATAATCGAACTCTTCAAAGAGGAAAGTCAACAGAAACCTCTGCTTAACCCTAAACTCACGCTTAGAATAACAGACGAAGCTTTCGAACAAGAAAACGAAAAGGCTGTTCTCATGAAAACACATGCGCTGGCAGGAACGACGGGCACCCCATATTTCATTAATATAGCAGGGAAAGATAGCAATTGTTCGGTTTTCTCCTCTTCAGGCCTCAAATTCGAAGCAGACCTCACCGGAGACTGGGAAACCGATACTCTTCGAACAGGATGCTTGGGAATCGTTACAATAAATCTGCCCCGAATAGTCATCGAAAGCGGGAAAGACAAAAACAAATTCTTTGAGATTTTGCGTGAAAGATATGAGCTGTCGGCTCGCGCGCTGGGCATAAAATTTGGCGAATTTAGGCAACATGGTAAAACACTGCTCCCGTTTCTGACGCAAAATTTCAAAGGCGATCCATATCTCAGGCTTGAAGAGTTTTCCCGAATAATAAATTTCGCAGGATTCTGGGAATGTGTAAGAACCTTCCATGAGAAAGAACCAACCCCAGAAGAGAGCGGCAAACTAGCACAAGAGATCGTTCAGACAGTTGTATCTTCGAGACAAAAGCTGGGCAGAAAACATGGGAAACGACTGTACCCGGCGCTGCTTCCGACGAATGAAGCATCTGAACGACTAGCAAGACTAGACATTGAAAACTACGGAGTGGCCAGAGTAAAATTCTCCGGAACCAGGGAGAGACCCTTCTACTCGTCCACGAGGAGAATGCACATTCAATCTCCTGATTCTTTGTTCATTCCTTCTCAAGAGTTTGAAACCGTCCAAAAACTCAAAGGGGTATCAGTCGGAGGCGGACTCAGTATAATTGACTTGGATGAAAAAGACAACAATCCAGAGGCCCTCTTCGACATAACGAAGCATATAGTTCGAAATCAAACGTTGGAATTCTTCACATACAATCGGACAGTCACACACTGCAGCAACTGCAAAAGAAGCTGGTCTGGACTTCTGCACAAATGCCCTTCATGCGGAGCAATAAGCACGTTGACAGTATTTGATAGATTCTCCAACTCGTAAACCGGTGCTTACTTTACTGCTCCGAGCACTAGTCCCAAAAGGGCCATTCTAACAACAATCCCATTCCATACCTGCTGAAAATAGCGCGCCTGGGGCGTCGAATCAACTTCTGTTGCGATTTCATCAACCCGAGGGAGCGGATGAAGAATTATTAAATCTCTTTTTGCCCTTTTCAGGGTTTCAAGATCTATTCTATATGTGCCCTTAACCTCAGCATATTCTGCTGCGTCTGGGAACCGTTCCTTCTGGATGCGAGTAACGTACAAAACATCTATTTGTGGAATAATCTCGTCAAGGGTTGAATCTTCGCAAACCACGATCTTCCCCTGTATTGTTTCCAAGACTTCCCGCCGCATTCTCAAGGATTCAGGCGAGACCAAATACAATTCTATTTTGTAAGGAGCAAGTGCATAAGCAAGCGAATGGACGGTTCGTCCGTAACGCAAGTCGCCGACCAAGGCAACTTTCAAGCCATCTATTCTTCCCTTTTCCTTCCTTATCGTGTAAAGATCGATAAGCGCTTGAGTCGGATGTTCTTCTGATCCGCTACCCGCGTTTATAATGGGGACTCGAGAAAATTCCGCAGCTAGTTTTGCCGAGCCTTCCAGCGGATGCCTGAGAGCTATGGCGTCAGCGTAATTCTCCACGGTACGAACTGTATCGGCGAGGTTCTCACCTTTCTTTACTGACGCAATTTCTGCTTCCGCGAAACCTATGGTTGAACCGCCAAGTTTGAGCATTGCGGCCTCAAAGCTGAGGCGTGTTCGAGTGCTGGGTTCAAAGAATAGAGTAGCAAGGATTTTTCCAGCAAGCATGTCTGAACCTTTCTGCGCGATGGGCTCCATTGAACGGCTAATGTCGAGAATATAGCTGCTTTCTTCACGAGAAAAGTCCTCGATGGATATTATGTCTCTGCCTTTGAACTCCAAGCTTGCCACCTTAAAGAAGAAGGCTTTCAACTACTAAATAACATTTGTTATACGTGAAAAGACGCAGACAAGAGAAGATTTAGCAATGCCCTTAGATGCTCAAGTATGCATGGGTTTCACGTTTGATGCGGTTCAAGTCAGCTCTTGTCATAGTGTCTGGTTTCAGTCTTGCTCAGTGATTTTGCTGGCCTGCCGTTTGTGAAAGATTTCAAAATAATGGCTTTTTGAACGCTCCAGGTCCATGCAGGAACGTGGTAGTCGCTATTCTTATAAGCCAAACATCAGAAGTTAGACCTCATGCAAGCAGAAATCGGGATAATCGGTGGAACAGGGTTATACGACCCAAATCTCCTTAAGAATGCTGAAGAGACAACAATTCACACACCGTATGGTGCGCCTTCTGATTCAATTACAATTGGCAAATTGCACGGACGACTTGTCGCTTTTCTGCCGCGACACGCAAAGAAACATACAATTAGGCCCACAGACATCAACGCAAGAGCCAATATTTTTGCCCTGAAGAAGCTTGGAGTTAAGAGGATACTTGCCCCTTCAACTGTTGGTTCGCTGAAGGAGGAATACAAGCCAGGTGACATTGTTTTCGTTGATCAGTTCATTGATAGAACAACTAGACGCGAGCAGTCGTTCTACACGTCTGCCGAAAAGAAGGTTTGTCACATATCAATCGCTGAACCGATGTGTCCCGAATTGCGTCAGACTCTAACAACTGTCGCTCACGATATCCAAGTCAGCTCACATAAAACCGGAACCTACGTTTGTATAGAAGGTCCTCGTTTCTCAACGAAGGCCGAGTCCAAAATGTTTCGAATGTGGGGGGCTGATGTTGTGGGTATGACCGTTGTGCCTGAATGTGTACTTGCACGCGAAGCGGAAATATGCTATGCCTCTATTTCAACCGTAACTGACTACGATGTGTGGAAGGACCATCCAGTCTGTGTAGACGATGTCATGTTAACCATGCGGGCAAACATTGAGAACGTAAAGCGAATAATAGCTGAGACTGTGGCGAGACTACCTAAGGAACCTAGCTGTGAATGTCGACACGCCTTAAAGGGTGCGTTAATTTGAAGGAGAACTCGAAAACGAATATCGTTAAAGGCAAAAAAGTAGATTTGAAGTCAAAGGTTCGGAGGATTCCCGAGTTCAAAGGCGTTGTCTTCTGGGACATAACTCCTCTTTTGAAAGACAAAGAATGCTTCAAAGAATGTATTAAATTACTGGCTGATCACTACCGCAAAAAACCCATCGATGCAATAGTCTCAAATGAAGCCAGAGGTTTCATCATAGGGGCAGCTTTAGCCTATGAACTAGGCGTTGGTTTTGTTCCGATAAGAAAGAAAGGCAAACTACCATTCAAATGCGTTGACCTGACCTACAGTAAGGAGTACGAATGGGATACTATCGAAATTCACGAAGATGCCATTGACCGAGGACAGAAGATACTGCTCATTGACGACTTGCTCGCCACAGGCGGGACGGTTAAAGCCAATATTGAGCTTGTTGAAAAGTTAGGTGGGGAAGTGGCGGGAATCGGTTTTTTGGTTGAGTTAGGTTATCTCGGCGGAAGAAAAGCCCTGGGAACCAAGTATGACCTATTTTCATTGATTCAGTGCAGAACCCCTGAAGGCTAGCTCTGCAGTTTTTGGTTGCCGATATGTCGATACTAAGGAGAGCACGATTAAATTTCGAATTGGATAAGTGAAAAAGTGTTTAAAGAAGATAGGTCAAGAACAGTTTTAGATTTTCTGCATATTCTTCGAGGACAACGTCTCCCTTTCTATGGAAGTATTTGAAGTTCAGATTTTTTTCATGAAGCGCCTTAATTATGTGCATTTCGATCGTCTTAGCTCCCGAGCCGAAGCATTGATGCAGCGCTTCGGAGAATGCTTTGATTTTGTGAGGTATTTCCTTCTTACCGATTCCGTACGCTTTCTCTATGAAAGAATAGATTGCTTCTTGATTTGATTGCCCAAACAGGGAGAAACTTTCGTCCACTGCCTCAATGAATATTCTTTCGAAAGGGTCTTCTCGCGTTTTCAATTCGCAGAGTTCGATCGTACATTGAAGGCTTCGGTTTGATTTGTTCATTCTAATACCACCTTTGTGTAGTTCTGTATTACTGTTGGTTTGTAATACGTAACTACACATGGTGTCGCAAGACTCAATATATAGCTTGTTTTAAAGCCTGACATATTCCCAAAGTCGATATATCGAAGAGAAATACCTCTTTGCATTAACAAGAGAGCGCATTGCAAAATTCTTTATCAGAATTAGTTTAGCTATTAATTGCGAAGTCCGCAAGGAAAAGGAGGGAGAGGAAAAGAGTCGCTTGTCATTTACCAACGAAGTGCCGAACGGAAAGCACAGACTCTCTTAACCATGAAACATTATCAGCAAGCCTCGTGATACCGCAAATAGCTGTGTTTTTGAGGCCTTGAAACATTTCGACTGTGACTCTTTTCCTCAGTATACAATACGTAGAAAAATTATATAAGCTTTGAGATTTCCGAGCGGTTACAGACAATGGTTCACCTCACTCAGAAGCCCACTGTTGCATCGGCTCGGAAGGGGATGATGGCCAAACGGGGGTGAACATTAAGCGTTATCATGTGCAAAACGATAATAACTATGGCAATACTTTTAGGGTAAAGCTGCAACCAAGCAACTTGGAAGCGAAACTAATGTTGGGCGGCCTATTCGGTGTTGCTTCAAAAAGCAATTGTGCTAGAGACTTGTTTTTCGGGACTGATTATCATACTCATTTAGGAACTGAAGTGGGAGGGCTTGCTATCCTTGATGGCTACATGGAGACCATTTCTCACAGTATCAGCAACAGTCAATTCAAGTCGAAATTCGGCAAGCATTTTGGAAGGCTAAAGGGTAACATGGGCATCGGCGTGATCAGCGACATAAAAGAGGAGCAGCCTATAAAATTCGAGACAAAGATAGGAAGTTTCGCCCTCTGTACAGTTGGCTTCATAAAGAATTCCAAAGAACTGTATTCAGAACTAATTGAAAGAGGAGCAACATTCAAGAATTCTAGGCAGAAGGCTAACCTACAATCTCAAACAGAGCTAGTCGGCGAGCTGATAGCGACAGGAAAAAACTTTGTTGATGGCATTGAGAAAATGTATGCCAAGATTGAAGGTTCGATTTCTTTGCTTTTGCTTTCAGAAAATGAAAGGGCTATATACGCAGCAGGAGATACTTTTCCGTTAGTTATTGGCTCAAAGATGGATAGCTGGGCTGTTGCTTCTGAGACTACTGGATTCCCCAATCTGGGTTTTGAAGTTGTCAAGTTTCTTGACTTTCGCGAAATAGTTTCATTTGGAGAAAACGGTTTGAAACAGAGAGTGCCCACTCATGGCAAAAGGAAGTTCTGCCCCTTTCTTCATGTCTATTCAGGTTTTCCAGCTTCAGATTTCTACGGCATAAACTCCGAAATCGTGAGGGAGCGGTGTGGGGGTTTCTTGGCTGAAAATGATGATGTAAAGGCTGATTTAGTGCTAGGAATTGCTGATTCTGGTCTGCCCCACTCAGTTGGATATGTTAAACGAAAGATAGAGATAGCCAAAGAACGTGTCCGTGAAGTTCTTGCGGATTTTGGCGCGGGCAAGATTGACTCAAAGGAACTGGAGACAAGAGTCAACCAGATTCTGGATTTGGTCGCCCCCCTCAGGCGCCCACTAATTAAATACACTCCGGGCTGGGGGCGAAGCTACATTCCTCCTGTTCAACGCACCCGTGAACTTGTAGCAAGATACAAGCAGGTGCCTAATCCTCAGATGATAAATGATAAGAGCATAATTCTTGTCGACGACTCCATCAGACGAGGAACGCAGCTTCAAAACCTTGTGAAAGAGAAGATACTGCCATTCAAGCCTAAAGAAGTACACGCAAGAATAGCTTCTCCGCCACAACTTCATCCTTGTATTTTTGACGTTTCAACTAAAAACGGAGACCTTGCGACGCATAGAAGCCTTGAAAGTATTGGGCTTGGCGACGATATATCGACGCTCCTAGACCCGGCGAGCCCGAGTTATAAGATGATGGTGGAACAAATAAGAGAGCGGATAGGATTTACAACGTTGCGCTTTCTTACTTTGGAAGAGATGATCAAAGCAGTTATTGAAGCGCCCAACAATACGAAACTGAAAAGAGAAGATCTGTGTACTTACTGTTGGACAGAAAACATTGAGTAAACGTTCCGATTTTTCCGCTAGAGTGAATGCTCAGGAATAAATAGTGCTTTAATGAAGAGTTTCCAGTTTAAGAGCTTGCTTATTACGAACCTAACCTAATGATTAGATGAAGAGTTATGCCACAGGAAACTAACAGGTATCTGGTTGGCACTGGCGGCTGGGCT
>CAYSOZ010000014.1:0-14625 GCA_964432815.1 uncultured Candidatus Bathyarchaeia archaeon | reverse complement strand
TATGTAGTAGCCGTCGGGTTGTGAGTTCCGATTGCGATTCTATAGCTGTGGGCACCAAATGGGTTGAAAGCTGCTACTGTATGCCAAACTCCGCCTTGAAAGGGGCACTGGCATCTCTGACCAAGAATTACACGTATGTCCTGATTGATTCCCCAGCAGGGCTTGAGCATTTGAACAGGCGCATAACATCAAAAGTCGATGATATTCTTGACATTCTAGACCACTCTAAGAAGAGCTTAGACCACGTTAAACGAGCGTACCGCATCGCAAAAGAAGTCAGCATGGAATTTGACAATTTTTACCTCATCGGCGGCTACAGATTTCCAGCCGAACTCGGCAACAAGGCTGAAGCCGAATTGAATTTTAAGTATTTGGGAAAAATTGCTGCCGATGAACAGGTAGACGACTACGTTCTTAATGGGAAATCATTGCTGGGCTTGCCTTCAGACAATCCAGCGTATGTTTCTGTCAAGGCCATTATGAGACTGACGGGCTACATACAGTGACAGATTTGAAAGCAAGCCTAACTTATGGTTGTTGTAGTTCTGGACGAGTTCTACTTCATTCTCTCCCGGCAATTACGTCGTCAACTCTGGGGAAAGGAGGATGAGGACCGCTTCCAGTGGTAATCCTCCCAGTGGGGCATACGTCAGCGCAATAGTGACATGTAGAGCAGAGCCCTGCCGCTGGCATAGGGAAAAGTGCAATGCGTCGGTATATTCCTCTACCAATGAATCCTATAGCGCTTTCCCAGTTTGCTTCCGTACAACGACGTACACATAGTCCGCAAAGTATGCATTTTTTCTGGGGCAAAGGTGTTTTCATCTTGAATCGAGATAAATTCGCGTTGTATTCGTTGGCCAAGGCCAGCATCCTTCCACTGACATCTTTTCCAGAACGTACAGCAGCTAATTCTAGTATTGTCTTTCTCATTTTCGTGATTTTGGGAGTTTTGGTTTTCACCTTTAATCCATCCTCCACTGAATAGCAGCAGGAGGCTACCACTTGATTTCTTCCGCCTCTTTCGATTTCTACACTACAAAACCGACAGGCACCATAGGGTTCCAGTCCTTCATAGAAGCATAAGGTTGGGATTTCCACACCTGCATGCTTCGCTGCCTCCAAAATGGTTGCTCCTTCTTTTGCTTTGATCTCTTTGTCGTCGATTTGTAGACTAATCACTTTACTCATTCTTCTTCTCTCCTTTTAGTTTTCGATTTGGTTTAATTCCTTTCGGTTCAGGCGGGATGGGTTCTCCTGATAGTTTCTGCACCGCATGGAAACTACAGATTTCATAGCACGTCCCACATTTTATGCATTTTTCTTGATCAATCCAATGAACTTGGTCCTTGTCGCCTTGAATAGCTCCTGATGGGCATTCAGCTAGGCAAAGTTGACAAGCTTGGCACTTCTCCGGATCTATGTAAAAGTCAATAAGAGCTTTGCAGACGTTAGCCTTGCAACGTTTCTCTTTTATGTGTTGTTCCCAATCCTCTCCAAAGTACTTTAGAGATGTGAGCACAGGATTTGCCGCGGTTCTGCCTAGCGCGCAGAGCAGGCTCTCCTTCATTGTTTCAGCTATCTCCTCAGTTGTCTGTATGTCTTCGGCCTTCCCTTTCCCTGCGCAAATGTTACCCAGAGTATTGGAGAGAACTCTCAATCCTTCACGGCAAGGGATGCATTTTCCACATGATTCTTCAAGAAGAAAATCGACAAAGTACTTAGCTACATCCACCATACAGGTGTCTTCATCCATGACTACCATGCCTCCCGAGCCCATCATCGAACCAACTCTTACAAGTTCATCGTAATCCACTGGAATGTCGAGATGCTCCTCTGGGATGAAGCCACCGGACGGTCCCCCGATTTGAACTGCTTTGAACTTCTTGTCGTTTCTGATGCCTCCACCTATCTTGAAGATTAAATCTCGAAGAGACATTCCCATAGGCACTTCCACCAAGCCTGTGTTCTTGACTTTCCCGACGAGGGAGAAGATCATTGTTCCAGTGTTGTCTTGGGTCCCTATGCCCTTAAACCAGTCAGCACCCTTGAGGATTATTAGAGGGATCGTAGCCCAAGTCTTGACGTTGTTTAGGACAGTAGGCTTGTCCCACAGGCCTTTAGTTGCTGTGTGAATGTATTTTGGTTTAGGTTCACCAACCCTTCCCTCGATTGCTGTCATGAGAGCGCTCGATTCTCCTGAAACAAAAGCTCCCGCGCCCTTGTGAACTCTGACCCTGAGGTTAAAACTCGAGCCCATAATGCCCCAGCCAAGCAATCCGTACTCTTCTGCTTGTTTTATGGCTATGCCTATGTTTTCTACAGCTATGGGATACTCTTCTCTCACGTAAACAAATCCTTCATGAGCCCCAACCGCATACGCGCCTATGATGAGACCTTCAAGCACACTATGGGGGTTACCCTCCATCAGAGATCTATCCATGAAGGCTCCTGGGTCGCCTTCATCACAGTTGACAATGACGTACTTGGGTTTGCCGGGTGCGTTCCGCGTCGTTTCCCATTTTAATGCGGTTGGAAATCCCCCTCCACCTCGTCCCCGGAGTTTAGATTTCTTGACTTCCTCTACTACCTCCTCCGGTGTCTTTTCGAAGAGGACTCTAGCAAGGGCGCTGTATCCTCCGAGAGCAATGTAATCTTCGATATTCTTGGGGTCTATCTTCGCGTTGTTTTCTAGAAGCAATCTTTGCTGGTATTTGTAGAAGGCTATGTCCTCGAGCTTTTTCGCTCTTTTACCGGTGGTTGGGTCTTTGTAAAGCAACCGTTCTAAAACTTTCTTTTGAACAATGCTCTGAGAGATGATTTCTGGGACATCTTCGGGCTTGACCTTAAAATAGCAGATTTCTTCCGGATAGATTGTAACTCTTGGTCCTTGTTCACAGAATCCAAGGCATCCCGTTTCCTTGAATTCCACTTGATCTCTCAGTCCTTGCTTCTCCAGTTCTGCCATGAAGGCTTCCTTGACCTTCGGGGCATCGAGTGCGACACAACCAGTGCTGACACAAACCGAGATGCCTGACTTGTTTGGTTTCCTCTCGGATTTTATTTCTTCGCGAAGGTTTTCGAGGTCTTTCGGTGACCGTACTAATTTAGGAGTTCCCAATTCATTCACCTATTATGTGTATTTAGATAGGATTCTTTTGAGGGAAAGCAGTTTCAGGTTTCCATAATATTCGCCGTCGATAATCATCATTGGGCCGAGAGCGCAACCGCCTAGACAGTTTACTGTTTCAAGGCTGAATCTTCCATCTGTTGTGACTTCACCGGTGTCTATGCCTAGAGAGCTCTGCAATTTCTCAAGAATTGTTGGGGCGCCTCTCACCTTGCAGGAAGTTCCGGTGCAAACCCTTATTAGATGTCTCCCTCGAGGACTGAGAGAGAATGCTTTATAGAAGCTTGCGACTTGATATGCTTGGTTAATAGATATCCCTAATTGCTTGCTTACCTCTACTAGCATTTCCATTGGAAGCCAGCCGAAGTCTTTCTGCAATTTCAAAAGGATTTGAATTAACATGCTTTTGTCGTATTGGTAGTCTTCTATTGTCCTATTCACTATTCCTGCAATACCGAGCAGTTTCACAGGGTGCTCTTTTGATGGGAGTTTGGTTTTCGCCTCTGTATCCAACCCTGAACGCGCGTTTGCGTTGCTCCACATCCAACGTTTCTTGCGTAACAATTCGGCCTTATCTTCGGGGATCCTGACCTTGTAACGGCATCTAGGGCAGGTGGCATAGTACTCGTTCTCGCCTTGGTAATCCCATTTGTAGTCGCAATGTCGACAATTAAACAATACCATTTACTACCTACCTACCTACTAACAATCCATTTGCTTGTAAGTGCTATAAGAGCTTTTCGATTTAAGAGTCCGCGTGGATGGACACACCAACGGACATATTCATATTTAAGAGGCAGACTTTGAAGTAAGTTTTCCCCCGCACATCAGGAAAAGTTTAAAACTATGTAGGTCTCCCAACCTTAACTGGGGATTCAGAGTTGACTAGCAAGAACCTGAACGTGAAAATTGGTGAAATGAAAAGTAACACCAGTCTCATTAAGAACCTCGAAGTTTCTATAGGCAGAGTTGTTGATGACTCTTGGACGGAACCCATGGGTCCGACCCCGATGCCGGGACTGACTACTTTACGAAATTGGGACCTGATGCTTCTCAACAAGTACAAACCATTCTACATGCCTGATTGTGATCTCTGCTGTCTCTGCACTTTTGGCAAATGCGATTTGACAGCCGGAAAGCGTGGAGCATGCGGCTTAGACATAGCCGACCAGTCATCCCGCATAGTCCTTATAGCTTGCAGCATCGGGGCGGCAACTCACACGGGACATGCTCGACATGTTGTCGATCATCTAGTCGAGAAATACGGCCGACGTTATCCACTGGATGTAGGCGGCCTAAACGTGAAGGTTGAGGCTCCAGTCACTAGACTTGTCACTGGAATAAGACCTCAAACTCTCGGAGATCTTGATGAAGTTCTGGAATACTGCGAGAAGCAAATCACACACCTACTCTCCGTCGCACATACGGGTCAAGAAGCAAATAACTTGGATTTTGAATCAAAGGCATTCCACGCCGGCCGAATTGACCAAGTAGGTATGGAAGTCGCAGACATTGCTCAAATTTCAACACTTAATTTTCCAAAGGCTGAACCAGAAGCGCCGCTTATTGAAATGGGTATTGGAACCGTTGACACGTCAAAGCCAGTCATCATGTGCATTGGCCATAACGTCGTGCCCTCCGTTGGAATAATCGATTACATGACAGACAACAACCTCGCAGACAAGCTTGAAGTCGTAGGATTATGCTGCACAGCACTTGACAACACACGATACTTTAGCCGCGGCAAAATAGTAGGACCAATCTCTTGGCAGCTTCGCTTCATACGAGGCGGATTTGCCGACGTTGTTATTCTGGACGAGCAATGCGTCAGAACAGATATTGCCGATGAGGCTAGTCGCCATTTCATGCCGGTGATCGCTGCGTCAGAGAAAAACTGCGTGGGCTTCAAGAACCGTACAAATGATCCCTCAGATGAAATAGTTGCTGACCTTGTAAGCGGCAAGGTCCCGGGTGTGTTGATTCTAGACCCAGAAAAAGTCGGCGAAGTAGCCGTTAGAGTGGCTCAACAAGTTGCTCCGATAAGGAAGAAATTCAGTAATCTTCCGAAGCTCGAGGAGATTAAGACGCTCGCCAAGTCTTGCAGGCAATGCAATCTATGCCAGAGAAGTTGCCCGCAAGACCTCAAGATCCCTGCAGCGCTTAAGGCAGCGTCTGAAGGCGATTTTTCATTGCTCACTGATCTGTATGAGTACTGCATCGGTTGTGGACGCTGTGAAGAAGCCTGCCCAGTCAAACTTGGAATCCACGGTTTCATAGTCAGAGCTGGCGAGCGGAGTATGATGGAGGAGAAAAACTTCTGTCGTGCAGGCAGAGGTGCGGTTCAAGACGTGGAAATACGCAACGTCGGCAGCCCAATTGTGCTCGGAGAAATACCCGGCATCGTCGCAGTTGTGGGTTGCAGTAACTACCCAAAAGGCGGCAAAGACGTCTATGACATATGCCGAGAATTCGCCAGCAGGCGCTACATCGTCGTCACATCAGGATGCTCAGCCATGTCCGCAGGTTCCTACAAGAACGAAGAGGGCAAAACGCTTTACGAGGAATTCCCTGGCGGCTTTGAAGCTGGGGGAGTCCTCAACGTCGGCTCATGCGTCGCAAACGCGCACATTGCAGGCGCAGCCATAAAAGTGGCCAACATTTTCGCCAAACGTAACTTAAGAGGCAACTACGAAGAAATTGCTGATTACATACACAACCGTCTAGGCGCAGTTGGTTTAGCTTGGGGCGCGTATTCGCAGAAGGCAGCATCCATCGCAGCTGGTTTTTGGAGTCTGGGTGTGCCAGTGCTTGTGGGTCCACATGGCAGCAAGTATCGTCGAATGCTCTTGGGTAGAGAGGATAAACCTGAAGACTGGGAAGTTTACGATGCCCGCACAGGGAATAAGGTTAACGTCGGCCCCGCGCCTGAACACTTGTTCCAAACTGTCGAAACCCCACAGGAAGCCATGGTTGCCATCGCAAAACTGTGCATTAGACCCAACGACACTTGGAAGGGTCGCAGCATTAAGCTTTCACACTACATAGACCTGAGCAAACGCCTCTACGGAACCATGCCGCAAGACATACACTTGTTCGTGCGTACGATGGCAGACGTACCCATGACCATGAAAGACGAAATCGTCAAGATTCTCGATGAAAAAGGCTGGAAGGAAACGGTGATTCCGGATCCGACATTGCTCCCAAGAATGATCAGAAAAGTCAAGGAGTGATACTGAATGTCCTGTGAACCTTGGCAATGTGCAGAAATAGCTGCTACAAAGAAAGCAAACCCCATACAGAAGCCCGAAGTAGCTGTGGCCATGATCAAGAAAGCTTCCCGTCCAATCCTTGTTGCGGGTAGCTATGTAACTGAACGCTGGATGGAAGGCAGGCAGCTAATCGACTTTCTTATCGACTTCGCCAGAGCGTCAAAAGTTCCAGTGGTAGCAACAGCCCATGTAGTGGGCGAATTCCTCAAGAGAGGCTATGAACCAGCCGGATTTATGTCTGCTATGGACATTGGCAACCGTTTGGTTGACCCTGATTGGCAGGGACTTGATGGGAAAGGACCGTATGACATGGCGATGTTCGTCGGTATGCCGTATTACATGGAGGCACTGATAATTTGCGGACTCAAACACTTTGCTCCGAGTCTCAAAACGATGACACTGGACAATTTGTATCACGCTCATGCCAGTTGGTCTTTCCCAAATGCAACTCTGGAAGAATGGGCGAAAAATCTCACAGTCATGACTTCAAAATTTGAAGGAGGACAATAAGAAAATGTCAATGTTTAAAGACATACCAGTAGATGTTGGCGTAATATACGAGGGCGAACGCATCCGCAGAAACGACATGCAAGTAGAACTCGGCGGTCCAACAGTCAAAGAGAAATTTGAACTAGCCAAAGTAAGATCCATGGACGCGATTGAAGACGGAAAAGTAACCATAATTGGTCCCGACATAAAAGACATGAAAGAAGGCAGCGTCTACCCGCTTGGGATTTTAGTGGAAGCCGCGGGGTCAACGCTGGACCAGCAACTCGAAGGAGTAATCGAAAGACGCATACATGGCTACCTCAACTACATCGAAGGCTTCATGCACCTAAACCAGCGCTACGACATCTGGATACGCCTGGGCAAAAAATCTTTCCAGAAAGGCCTGAACTCTTTCGAATACGTTGGCAAAGTGCTTTACAAACTTTTCAAAAGCGAACTTCCGATAATCGAGAAGGTTCAAATAACCTTCGTCACCGACCCAGCCAAAGTACTGGAGATGTATCCCATAGCCATGCAAGATTACGAGACAAGAGACGCCAAAGCCAGGGGCCTGAAAGATGAGGAAGTTGACAAATTTTACGGGTGTGTCCTATGCCAATCTTTTGCTCCTAGCCACGTTTGCGTTATCACACCACAACGCTACAGCAACTGCGGTGCAATCAGCTGGTTTGACGGCCGTGCATCTGCGCAGGTAGATCCTAAGGGGCCAGTGTTTGCCATAGAAAGGGGTGAATTGGTTAACGCTGAAAAAGGCGAATTCTCCGGTATTAACGAAACCGTCAAGAAACGCACCCTAGGTGAAGTCAACCAAGTGTGGCTCTACACAGCATTCGATCACCCACACACATCATGTGGCTGCTTCGAAGCTGTAGCCTTCTATATTCCAGAAGTTGACGGTTTCGGCGTGGTCAACAGAAGCTTCAAAGGAGTCACTGTTAACGGTCTGCCATTCTCAACTCTTGCCGACTCCACCGCTGGAGGGCGACAAATAGATGGATTCCACGGAATGTCAATCGAATACATGCGGTCAAAGAAGTTCCTCGCGGCAGACGACGGATGGAACCGGATTGTCTGGCTGCCAAAGGAAGTCAAGGAGCGAGTCAAAGACTTCATTCCAGCAGACGTTGTGAATAAAATAGCCACCGAGGAAGACGTGCAAAATATCGATGCTTTAAAGGCATTCCTGAAAGAGAAGAACCACCCTGTCGTAGCACGATGGACAGAGACCCCGACAGTTGAAGAAGCGGTGCCAGCAGAAACCATGGAAGAAGGCGCTATGATGCCTGTAGCCACAGCAGCTACGTTGCCGATAATGGCTGGCGGTTTCAAAATCGTCTTGAAGGACGCCAAGATATACGCCAAGAAAGTCATAATCCGCACGATGAAAGGCGAGAAGAAAAGCTAAAGGTGAATCCCTGTGGCTGAAAAAAAGAAGAAAGATGAAGACTCTGGGTTAGCAATAAGCCCAGACCTGCTTGATCTTCTGGCAAAGGCTCAGGAAGTTGAGCTTGAGGACTTCGAGCTTGAAGTTAAAGATTTGGAAATATGGCTTGAGTCAGGAGCTTTACCAAGGCAACTGATACCCCAAGCGAAGGCAATCCCTGTCGTCAAAGGCAAACCAACAGAGCTCATTGCGACGCAGTTCACGCCCCCCATTGAGACTTACGCGGGCAAGATCGCTGAGGTAAGACTAGGCGCGACCAGAGGCGAAGGCGGAACGCGTGGAAGATCAATTGTAATCGGCGGAGAAACGTCCCCTGCTTTCTACTCTTTTGAGAGGCCAATGTTGAATCCACCCGTAATCACGCTTGATGTTTTCGACATGGAGATTCCTCTATCTAAAGCGGTTAAGATGCACGTGAAGGACGTCATTGGAGATCCTGCAGCCTGGGCTAAACTTGCGGTTGAAAAGTTTGGTGCAGACATGGTGACAGTTCATTTGATCAGCATAGATCCATTACTGAAGAATGCGACTCCCAAAGATGCGGTTAAAACTGTGGAGCAAATACTTCAGGCAGTTGACGTGCCACTGGTAATCGGAGGTTGCGGGGATCCAGTTAAAGACGCGGATGTTTTTGCAGAAATCACTGAAACCTTCGCTGGGGAACGTTTCCTGATAAGTTCGTTAACCGCCGACATGAATATTGAACGTTGCGCGAAATTCGTCAAGAAAAACGGGCATGTGGCGCTGTCTTTCACTCCCATGGATTTGAATTTGGCCCGCGAGCTTAACCGACGTTTGTATGACTATCTAGGCAAAGAGGATATCGTAATGGACTTGACAACAGCTGCTCTGGGCTATGGTTTGGATTACGCTTTCACAAACATGGAACGTGCGAGGATTGCTGGCTTGATGGGTGATACTGAGTTGGCACACCCGATGTCTTCCGGCACAACGAACGCCTGGGCAGCACGAGAGGCTTGGCTGAAAATGGCTCCTGAGTGGGAGCCGCGTGAGCTTAGGGGTCCGTTGTGGGAAGTGACTACAGCGCTAACTCTCTTACTTGCCGGTGTGGACCTATTCATGATGATGCATCCTGCTGCTGTAAAAACGCTAAAGGACGTTACCCGTCAACTGGTAAGCGGAAAGAAAGCCGACGCCTGCAAATTCCTCGACTGGGTTTCAACAAAACCATGAAGGATGGGAATGAAATGAGCGCAAAGAAAAAAGCCGGCGTAAAAGAACTCAGTCCAATCGACGTTTACAAACTTCTCCCCAAGACAAACTGCAAAGAATGTGGCCAAGAGAACTGTATGGCTTTTGCAACTAAAATCGTGAATCGCGAAGTCAGTATCGATCAGTGTCCGCCCTTGCTTAAGAAGGAAAACGAGAAAGCTTACAATCAATTGAAGGAGATGCTGAAGCCCCCGATAAAGGAAGTAGTCGTGGGCGTAGGAGAGAAGGCTGTGAAGCTCGGAGGCAAGCTCGTTATGTACCGCCACGAGTTCACATACTCTAACCCGACAGCAATCGCGATTGACGTCACGGATGAAATGCCTGAAGAAGAAGTTCTCACACGCATAAAGAACACGGAAAAATTCAGCTACGAATACATAGGCTATACACTGAAACTGGACATGATTGCAATTCGATCAACCTCAGGTGACCCAGAAAAGTTCAAAGCTACCGTCAAGAAAGTGTCTGAAAACACAAACCTGCCTCTCATACTGTGCGCTTTAAACTCAAATGTTGCTGAAGCAGGTTTGATGGCCGCCCCGAAAGCTAGGCCACTGTTGTATGCAGCAAACATGGATAACTGGAAGGAAATGGCCGAATTAGCCTTGATGTACAATTGTCCTATTGTTGCTTCTGCACCAAACGATCTAAACATGCTTGTTTCCTTGGCCAAGACTCTTCAAGACTACGGGGTTGAAGACATCGTTTTAGATCCTGGAACCTTCCCCAATGAAGGATTATCTGACACATTGAACAACTTCACAATGCTTCGCCGAGCAGCTTGCAAGGCAGGCGAGGAACTTGCCGGCTTTCCATTGATAGGCGTTCCAATGGTTACCTGGGTGGACAAGGGCGACGCTGCTGACGAAATAGTCAAGTGGAGAGAGGCGTACTTGGCAGGTATGCTGATCGTTCGCTACGCCGATGTCATCATAATGCATGGAGCTGACGGTTGGTCGCTTCTTCCGAACGCAGTACTCCGACAAAACATTTACACAGACCCTCGAAAGCCAGTAGCTGTGGATCCAGGTTTGAAGGTATTCGGTACGCCCGACGAAGAATCGCCAGTGTTTTTCACCACTAACTTTGCCTTAACATACTACACTGTTGCTTCCGACCTTGAAAACTCCAAACTCAATGCCTATTTGATAGTCGTGGACTCAGAAGGATCAGCTGTGGACAGCGGAGTTGCAGGACGAAAACTGACAGCTGAGAAGGTCGCAGACGCCATCAAAACAACAGGTATTGAAGGCAAGGTGAAGCACAGAAAAATCATAATTCCAGGCAAGGCGTCAAGGATAAGCGGCGAAATTGAAGAGCTGAGCGGCTGGAAAGTCCAAGTAGGACCTCGTGACTCCTCCGAGATACCTAAATATCTTATAGAGAAATGGCAACCATAAGACTCCTTTTTCCTTTTTTGTTTCTGTATCCTTTGCCAAGATGTTGTTGTGTGAGATTCTGTACAAATCACAACAACTTCAAGCAGACTGTTACCACAAGATTCGCCTGGTTTTGGCCTTCCCCTCTTTCTTGGTTCGTGCCAAAATTATTAAGATCTAAAGAACAAGTGTAAAACATTATGTTAAGGGTGGAATTCTTTGACTGAGCTGAAATTTGGTGTGTTTTTGCCTTTTTATGCTTTCCAAAATGTCAACGGTAGATACTTTGATGCTCTTCGTGATGTTGTTTTGGAATGCGAAAAATGTGGTTACCATTCTGTCTGGCTAGATGACCATCTAATGTACAGAAATAGTTCTATTCTTGAATGCTGGACTACCCTCTCAGCGCTCTCTTCAATCACCAGTAGGATCAGACTTGGAACCATGGTGTCATGCAACTCCTTTAGAAATCCAGCCCTGCTAGCTAAGATGGCCAGCACGGTCGATGTCTTATCAAATGGCAGGTTGGAACTGGGCATCGGAGCTGGAGCCCAAGAACTTGAGCACATCTCCTATGGGATACCATTTCCAAGCACCAGGGACAGGATAGACCGCATGGACGAAGCCGTTGAAGTGATAAAGAAAATGTGGACTGAAGAAAAAGCAAGCTACTCAGGAAAATACTATCATGTGCAAGAAGCAGTGTGTGAACCTAAACCTCGGCAGAAACCACATCCTCCAATAACTATCGCTGGAGGGGGCGAAAAGTTGACGCTGAAAGTAACGGCAAAGCACGCGGACAGGTTCGACTGGGGCTACTTGCCATCACCAGCTGTTTTCAAGCACAAATTAGCAGTTCTACAAGACTACTGTCGGGTGATTAACAGAGACTCTCAAGAAATTGAGAGGTCATGTTGGCCTGCAGGTCAGATATTTATTCATCAAGAGAAAAATAGAAAAAAACCGACAAACGTGTCGCCCGAAACTGAGACGGATAGCTTCACGGGAACCCCTCAAGAACTTATGCTTCTGATGAAGCAATACCAAGAACTAGGTGTGACTTTCTTCATGCTGTTCTTTGGAGATCTTCCGAAAGTAGATAGCTTAAGACTGTTCGCCGACGCCTTCATTAAAAAGACAACGTGACATTCTGAGAACGATGAGAGTTTGAGCCTCAAAAGTCCCCTCGGGCAATGTGCGACAGCTCATGCACCAAGATTTTGGCTATATCGTGATAAGGGCGTTCCCGGACCAGTATAACGTATTCGGTTATTGTCTCGGCGTCGTTGAACACGCAAGCATCGGTGCCCTCAGTAGAAAGCACTTTTCCCCACTCCTTTAACTCTCTTTCCCTGTCTTCGTCACATCTTCTAAGCCTTATGACTCTGTCAAAGTCGTCGTCCCTCAGCTGGAAAGCCCTCACTTTGGGGAAGGGTTTCCTTGTCAGCACAGCCCAGATTGCTTCAAGCTTTTTCCGTGGAATGGTTTTCGCTTTTACCCTAATTCCTTCAATTGTAATCATTGAGGACTCGACCGTTCATCAGATACTATAGCCTTTCATATTTCCTGCGAATCGTATTTTTTAAATTATCCAAATATCGTTTCGAAAAAGTTGTGTGTGCGGTCTCGCCAACATGTTGACAAGCTATCAAGATTCTTGATTCATAAGTGTTAAGTTAATCGGACGAGAATCAGCTTTCAAACAAAAAAACGGGAGGAAAACAAGAACATGACTGACTATTTGGTTCTGATGAAACTAAACCCGGGTAAGATAATGGACACGTTGGGAGCCATAAGAAGCCTCTCTGAAAAACCAGTATCTGGCGTGGACCTCTGCTACACGATGAACATTTTCGGTGCTTGGGACGTTGGTATTTGGATCAACGCTGAAGACAGCAATCAGGCACTTGAATTTGTACAAAAGAAAGTAAAAGACATGAACGGCGTCACAGAAGTCTACACAGTTCCAACTTTCCCGCATGGCAACAGGAACCTACGCGCTGAAGACCAGAAAGCTGCTAAGCCATAAGAGAGTAAACCTGCAAAGTGAAGAATTGGGCTAACGCTCACTTCACTATATGCTTTATTTTTTCAACTCATTTTTTGTTATCAGAGATCATGGGTGTACAAACCCGTTTTTGTCTAAAAAGAGTATGTCAAAACTGAATGTGGAGTACTGATTCATAAGAGCTAATTAGGCAAAAATGAAAAGCAGGATAGAAGTGTACGTAATGACAGAGATCGAAGTTCTTCCTCAGAAGACGGTGGACGCTAAGACGATCATTCTGAGGAGTCGACTGGATGCTAATATGGCGAGAATGAAGGGTGAAAAGCATAAGCAAAGTTTCTTTGCCAAATTCGGTTTTCTCAAACCCAAGGCTGAGGAAATAAGGCTCGCTCACATTGAAAAATATTATGAACCGTACATAGTTCTCGGCGGAAAATACTCAATCGATTATTGCAAGAGACACATCTATGCCACAAAAGTTAGTGAACAGACAGGAAGAGTTTTTGTCGGTGGTAAGCCCTTCAAACCTGAAACCCTGAACTTGGAAAAAGCTCCTACCAGAGTCTTGATGCTTGAAGGAGAAGAACATGTACATTATCAGAAGGAAACGTACTTTGTGCTCGATAGATTCAGACGCGAAATCAAACCGGAGAAATTGCATTTCGCCCCTTCCGAAGATCAAACAGAAAACCTTGCAACCATCGACTGCGACTTCAGAAGGGTCAACATCTCTCAAGAGGCTGACACAGCTTTTCTGCGTGCCAAAATCGCAAAAAGGCCTTCAGACTTAGTTCACATCATCAGAGAGACATTCGACATAACCGAACGCAGCACAGTCTATTGCCCAGTGTACGAGCTAACCTTTCAGAATATGAATAGTGGGACAGAGGTTACATTATTGATTGACGGCGTAAGCGGCGAGATGACTCTCTTCAAGTTTAACAAGAGAGAACCAACAAGGTCCGCTGAAATGAAAGATGACAGTAGTTTCAATGGAGATTTCTTGGTCGCAAAGGAGCTTGAACCTCTGATCACCTAGTAGACTTCTATATATTTCTCCAAAGGCGTCATGGAATCTACATTGCCCCCAGTGCAGTGTATGACGGAAACAACCCTGTCTTCAAAGGTTGAATCTGCTACCGCAATTATTTCCGCGAAAAAAAATTGGGAATCCTGATTTGAACTTCATAAAACTAATAATCAAAATGAGCTCATTCCGAATCGGTATCTAAAATGGGAAAATTAAGGAAAATCCAATCGCTAATAGGCTTAAAAGGGATTCTAAGCATCGCATGTCTAACAACAATCGCCGTAGCCTTAGTTGTTTATTCAGCATCTGTAACGATGACCCCGCAGTTTCAATTCACCTTAGGAGACACAACAGACACGTGGGTACTATACATCAACGAAGTCGATCAAGTCAGATATTTGCCTGGAGGCTCAGCGTCAATAACACCCGTTGACTCTTCACTAGATACGTATGCGTTCAAGGTTGTAACTGATGCGACGAAAGTCTGTGCAGTAAAAGTCGAGTTAAGGGATCCTATGGACGACTTGAAGTTCTCAAACTTCGACATAACGGTAGAACAATGGACAACTTCTGGTTGGGAACCTGCAAATCTTTACGACGCAGAGACTGGATCAACACCAAT
>CAYSOZ010000013.1:0-14885 GCA_964432815.1 uncultured Candidatus Bathyarchaeia archaeon | reverse complement strand
AAAGGATACACAATTGTTGAAGTTCCTATAAAGTACAGACAAAGGATAGGCGAAATGAAGCTGAAACTGCGACATGGGGCTACTGTACTAAAAAGAATGCTGCAGGAAGTGACTTACTAGAAAATCGAATATTTGCCATCAAGACAATCTTCAAATCCTCACAGCTCCTTATTCTCACTTTTTCAAAACGAGAAAATAGGATTGCGCCATGGAAGTCATTTTGGGGTCACCAGAATTAGTGGATAAATCTCTTTGTTCACATATTCCACAAACTTTGCTTTATCTGCAAGGTTGAAAATCGTTACTGATGCATCTCTTGTGATTCCAACTACGTATCCAGTTTTCTTGGATCGGGCAACTACATACCATAAGTCACCATGTTTAGCATAATCATCGAACAGCTGAGTGTTCGTCAAGTCGGGACCGTATATTGAAAGCTTGTTCACATTAGGAATATCCACGTTATCGAAGAATGTTATCTTGGTATCTTCCGGGTTCTTAAAGTGAAAATCTTTCAGGGTTTCAGGTGCAATTCTGGCTTCAACCACGCCGCCAACTTTTTCAAATAGGATTTCGCTCAGTTTGTTTGCGATGAAATTTGCTATGCGCTTCTTCTCGACAACTGTCAAGAATACGCCTTTTTCGACTTGTGCGAAGCTAAACATCGCCTCTACTGTCCGCGGCAGTGGTGACAGCTTTCCTCTGTGAAAAACGTGCATAACGTAGTCGTGTGAGTAAATACCCGTGAGCGTGTTCTCCTTGGGCAGAAGCCCTACAATTTCTGTTAAGAGCTGAAGATTATGATCTCCTTCCTCATATGTCTCTTCCGCGTGATAGCCATTGAGTTTGGAGGCAATTTCCCCTAAGGGAAATCCGTCCGAAAGTCTGAAGATCTTTCCGGCAACGACCATTCACTGAACCTCAACCTATTAGCACGAAGACGCCTCTTAAGAAATTTCTCTTTGATCTACCTTAACTAGCGCAGAAAAATGTGTAAAGGCTCGTAGAAAACCCCCAAATGCATAGTTGACTTTGAGACTAACCTTGCCTAATCGGTTAAATAATAGATACTGCCCTAATAACGGCGCTGCACAAGGAACAAATCTCATTATGTTGATACAAGAGGTCAGATTGGAGAATTTCATGAGCTACGTTTACGCTAGGGTACCCTTTAAGCCCGGTGTGAACGTCATCGGCGGACCCAACGGTTCTGGAAAGTCTTCTCTTCTTCTCGCTATATCAGTAGGTTTGGGGCAGTCATACACGGAACGCTCAAGAAAACTCAGTGAATTAATCCGATGGGGAAAAGACCAAGCTCGCGTAACGCTTGTCCTGGATAACAGCAAACGAGGAGGAAAACGTCCCGTCCCTAGATATAGCAAAGACCAGATTTTCCTTTCAAGAGTTCTGCGGAAGGATGGCAAGTATGGGTTTGAGCTTGAAAATCGTGCAGCAACGAAGCAAGATGTCCAGCGTCTGCTAGGCAGGTTCGGCGTCGATCCCGATAACATGCTCATCATTATGCATCAGAACATGGTGGAACAGTTTACCGTTCTTTCTAATGTTGAGAAGCTTCGTATGGTTGAGGCAGCTGTTGGATTGGAACCGTTCCGCGAAAACGTACTTCAAGCTCAACACAAACTCACTCGTATTCTCAGCCAAGAAGAATCTGTTGGAAAACTGTTAGAGTCTGCGGAGCAGACGCTTAGCTATTGGCGCGAACAATACGAAAAATATCAGGAAAAGAAACAACTGCAGACTAAACGGCGCTTTCTAGATCGCGAACTGACGTGGGCTGAGGTTGAGCGACGCGAAAATACCCTCAAAGCGTTGCATGCTGACAGGGACCACGCCCAGGAAATACTGAAGAAGATTGAAGAGGAAACAGAGACAGCGTCTGGTCAGCTGAAGAAAGCGCAAAATCTGCGGGAGATGTTAAAGATGGCCTTGAAGACTGTTTTTAGCGATCGCCTTGGTCTTGAGCGGAGAATTGCTGAAAGTGAGTCAACTTCGAAACTGTGTCAGAAATTGCTCGAAGAAACCTCAGTCGTAGACTCCGCATTGCAGAAGAGCTCAAGCCAGATAAGATTGCTCAGACCTGAGAACATTAGAGCGATGATAGACAGTTCACGTGATAACGTTTTGAAATTGGATGAACAAGTCAAGAAGAACCAGGATGAATCGCTAAAGGCGGAAGAAGCTCTGGACAAGGCAGAGAGTCAGATTTTGGAAAATCGTGTACAGCTTGCTTTGCTAAAATATCGGAGAGCACTTGCTGCTGAAGATTTGGATAGAACAAATGACCAGCTTAAGGATGCAAAAACCATCTTGGACAGCGCAGTTCTCAAGGCAGAACAGTTTGGAGCCCGAATAGCCGTGCTGAAAAGCGTCTCTGATATTGTAGATGAGATTCGACTAACTGATGGCCACTTGGCTGCGCTCGCGAGTGTTTCAGAAGACATCGAACGTATGTACGAGTCTTATTCTACGCTTTATTTGGAGTTGAAAGAAAAGGCGCATGTGGTTACGGAAAATCGTTCAAAGGCACTTGAAGAAGTCAGAATTCGGATGCAAGCATGGCGCACCGTAATTCAAAGCTTGCTGGATCGTGTGAATTTAGAGTACCAAAAGATAATGGGCAAGACGTTGGCCACCGGGGAGGTTCGTCTAGCTAATGGCCAGGATATCGAAACCGCTGGCTTAGAAATTCTTGTGGGTTTCAAAGGTGGAAAACCTGTGGCGTTGGATGCTCATACACAGAGCGGTGGAGAGCGCACAACCGCCACGATGAGTTTTCTTTTAGCCTTGCAGCAGCACGTTCGTTCGCCGTTTAGGGCAGTCGACGAGTATGATATTCATATGGACCCAAAAAATCGAGAGATGATTGCACGCATACTAGTTTCGTTGATCTCGGATTCGACTGCCCAGTACATCGTCATCACGCCAAGTCAGATTACTTTCGCCCAAGAAAACGCAAACATAATCACTGTACAAAATGTTGAAGGGCAATCAATAGTGCGAGAGGTCTCGTAGTGGAATCAAAAAGAGGAAAAAAGAAACTCGGGACAGAAAAATTGCAGCGAATTATTGAGATGTGTCTAGCAGTAGAGAACCGCAAAGTTGATCCGTTTATGCTAGATGTTGACGATATCATCAAAGTGGTGAAAGAGTATTTTCCGCAGTGGCAGGAGCCTGAAGAGTTCAATCTGGATTCCGAAGCGATCCATCACTTAGCCTCCGTGATCAAACTTCAGAGCGAGTGGGTAAAACATCGTTCAACTTCACTCTATACTGATCCGTTTCTTCTGGAGGAAAAAATATCACAAGCTGGAAAAGAAGAGATGATGTGGACCTTTTTGAAAGCCTGGCATCCACTAGTTAAATTAGAGCAGATCAACTTGCACAGCCTTGCTGAGGCTTTGCAGTACTGGGACAGATTGTTGCCGCTCAAAGAAAGGTGGCCCGATCTATTTGTTCCAGCAATAGGTATTGGAACTGCAAGCAGGGATGAATTGGTTAGACAGCGTGTTCTTGGGGACAAAATCTTCTCTGATGAGCTCGAAGGACTCTGGCAGGAATTGAAAGCTAAGGTCAAAGAGAAGGGACATAATAGCAAAATTCGGTATTGGGACTTCGTGGGCGCAGAAACCTATGAGGAGACGGTGCAGCGGGCTTACATGGCGAGTTTCCTGATTACCTATGGTTATGCAACTTTGGAGATCAGGCCTCTGGAAGAGGAGATTTTCATCAAACCTTTTGACAAGCCTTCTGAAGAAATCGCTTCGCAACAGTCCATTTCGGTTGCGATAGCAGTAACGTTTGATGATTGGCAAAAGTGGAGGAGAGGCGAACTAGATTGAGCAAGAGAAAGGGCGTCTACGCGGCAAAAATGAAACGTGCCACTCACATGCTGTTCTATAGTCGGCACCAGAAACCGGGAGTAAGAGGTTGGGAGCTGCACAAAGCGTTGGGAGTGGATTACCCCAAAGTATTGGATATTTTGGATGACTACTTGAAAAATCTTGATTTGAAAATCAGGACAGTTTTTGAAGAGGAAAGAATCCCAGCTGAGAAGCCATCTTTGGAGGAGCTGGACAAAGCACGTTTCTACGTCACGCTACGGGGCGAGTTGCAGCCTAAAGAAGCGAAAATGATTGGATGGCGAATCGACGATTTGGCCGGACTGGCTGTTACGATTTCGTATATTATCTCTAAGAAGGGGCAAGCGCCGAGAAAAGATGTTGAAGAGCTGTTAAGCGAGAAGCTCCCAGGATGGAAAGTCGGGCCAAACATTGATCGGTACATTCGCTACGGGTACCTTCTCCAGGACGAGAATGATCAATTATACCTGGATTGGAGAACTCGAGCAGAAATAGACGAGAAAGCTTTGATAGACCTGCTTCTAAGCGTTGAGGCTCAGAAAACGTTGCCAGAAATCTCCGAAGAGAACGAAACTGGCGAACAGAGTAACAAGCATCCCCCTTAAGAGTGAACTTGAACGACAATTGATTGAATCGATTACCCTTGCGGCGGGTCAGAAAATTGAGTCTCGCGGTTAGCCAAATGAAAAAAGGGGAGAGATTATGGCTGAGGATTATTTCTTGGTCTTTGGCTTGGTTTTGGGTTTTGCTTTAGGTTTGGCTTTTGCTACCTGAACTGGTTTCATAGGTGCCCCACAACAAATCACGTCGCACGCATCACAGCCGCAGGGATCTTCAACCAAGATGACAAGCCCGCATTCCTCACACTTGTATTTATCGCCTTTTTTTGCTGCCAAAAATTGATACCTTCCTTCGAAGTATCGCCAGATAATTCAGTGCAAATCTTTCATATAAAATTATCCGAAACATGCGACTTATACAACGTTCGGTTTGAAAGTGTGAATAAGAAAGATTGGATGCTGTTCGGCTCAATAGTTGCGCGGAATTATTAATCCGTAGTTTGCAGCAGTCACTGATTCATTTTTTTACATCGATAGTAATCTTTTCAAGGTTAGTTCTGAGTATGTGTTAGCTTTCTGTCTTCTTTTCAGCAACGGAAGTTGGGAACTCTCTGAGCTTTTCAGCCATTTCCTTAAGACGCTTATCTACTCTGTTGTTTACTGTTTCTTCCTTGAAGGTACCGTCTTTCCTTCTCTCGCCTGCTTCCGATCCTGTTAAGACTTCTATTCCTTCATCAACAGTTTTGACAGAATATATGTGGAATTGTCCAGCTTTAACAGCTTCAACTATCTCTTCTTTCAGCATCAGGTTTTGTACGTTACTCTCAGGTATCATTACTCCGTGTTGGCCTGTGAATCCCTTAGCTTTGCAGACCTCAAAGAAGCCTTCGATTTTCTCGTTCACGCCTCCTATGGCTTGCACTTCGCCTTTCTGGTTAACTGAGCCTGTAACGGCAAGGTTCTGCTTTATCGGTAATCCCGAAAGAGCCGATGTTATCGCATACAATTCGGTGCTTGATGCACTATCACCTTCCACTCCTTCGTAGCTTTGCTCAAAAACCAGACGTGCCGATAGACTAAGTGGTTTATCTTGTGCATATTTATCGTTTAGGTATCCACTCAAGATTAAGACGCCTTTTGTGTGGATTGGCCCTCCCATTTTGGCTTCTCTTTCAATGTCCACGACTCCTTCCCTGCCCAAGCCTATGCTAGCTGTTACGCGTGATGGGTTGCCGAAAGCGAAGTCGCCGAGTCCCATGACGGAGAGGCCGTTGACCTGACCAACTTTTTCTGTGTCCGTGTCGATTAGGAACACACCTCTCTTGATCATTTCTTGGATTTTTTCTTGAATAAGCTTCGAGCGGTAGACTTTTTCTTCGATAGCTTTTTTTACATGATTCCCGGTTATCAGCGTTGATTTTTCTTGCATTGCATAGTAGTTGGCTTCGCGGACGACGTCGGCGACTTCAGCGAACCTTGTGGAAAGTTTCTCCTGATCATCCGCAAGTCTTGAGCTGTATTCGATCAACTTGGCCAATCCGGAACCATCGAGGTGTTTTAGGTTTTCTTTTTGGCAGAGTTGGCATACAAAACCGGCGTAATTCTGCATGTTTTCTTCTGTCCGAGCCATTTTGGTGTCGAATTCAGCTTTAACCTTAAACAGCTCTGAAAACTGCTTGTCCAAGACAAATAACTGTTGATAGAGATAGGGATCTCCGATGAGGATGACTTTTGCATTAAGCGGAATAGGCTGAGGCTTTAAACTTTTGATGCTGAGGAAACCGTATCTTTCTTCGGGCTCTTCCACAAATATGTGTCCATCCCTTAGGGATCTTTTTAGCGCATCATATGAGAATGGGTTAAGGAGCAAGTCTTCAACCGGAACGATGAGGTATCCACCGTTAGCTTTGTGCAAGGCCCCTCCTCGAATCATCGTGAAATCAGTGATAAGAGCCCCAAACTGCGCTTCTTTTTCCGTTCTTCCGATGAGGTTTTGATATGTGGGGTTAGATTCAATGATAACTGGAGCTCCTTTGACGTCCGAGTTGTCCACAACAACGTTCACTTCATATTTTTTGAAGGGGGCTTCCTTCATCCATGGAAATGGAAGTTGCTGCTGAGCCTCACCTCTTCCGATGAACTGAGGTAGATTGTCCAGTATGTCGCTTTGGACTTCTTTGAGGTATGTGGTTACGTCTGGCGTTTCTTTGTATTTCTCCATGAGATTGTCGATTAGATTTCCTGTGGCGTACAATGCTACGTCACGATTGAGTTTCTTGAGTTCTTCACGGATCTTTTGTTCCATGTCGAAGAATTGTCTCATCGTGTTCCTAAGATCCGACTCTAGGCGTTCCCTTTTCTCCTGAATTTCATCTTTCGTTTTCTGTGGTAATGCTACCATTTCTTCTTCACTGACAGGTTTACCCTTTATGACTGGGATTAGTAGCAAACCGATTGGAGTGCTCTGAATAACAAAGCCTTCCTGCTGGGCTTTAGTGTTAAGTTGACCCATCAGTTCTTTTCTCTGATTTTCCAGCGCTCGGATGGTGGTTTCTCGTTTTATGTTATAATCCTCACTTTCAAAAGCCTTGGGAAGTGCCGTTCTCAAGTTGTCAACTAGGTCCTTCACTTCTTTTTTGAAGATTTTTCCTTTTCCAGAGGACAGTTTTATTGCTTTAGGCTCATACTGATTGGAAAAGTTGTTCACATAGCACCAGTCAGGCGGTACAGGTTCGGTTAGAGCTATCTCTCCCACGAAGTTTTTGACAGCTGTTGTTCTGCCTGTTCCAGGGTAACCCGCAACATATATGTTAAACCCGCGGTCTCTGATGCCCAAGCCGAATTTCAACGCTCTGACCGCTCTTTCTTGCCCTACTATTTCTTTTAGGGGCAAAAGTTTCTCTGTAGTTTCGCAACGCATAAAGTTGGCGTCACATTCTTTCCTGATTCTTTCTGCCGTCAGCTCATTTGCCAATATGACCATATCCAAAAATTTTTTTGACTGAAATAACTGTTTCGCGGCTTAGTATATAACCCTTCGGTGGCTCCAAGTCTCCTTGCATCACGATAATTCTTCTTCGTGCCTAGCACGAGTCTGATGCTACTTTGGTGTCAGTCGGGCTTTTTGGATTATTAAGATGCCGCTGTTGTCTTTGGCTTCAATTTTGTACTTAATGATTTCTATCGCCTTTCTGAACAATGGCGCGTCTAGCACGGTCGTTTCTATTTCACCTCCCTCGCCTGAAGGACTTACGCCATACTTTTCTCGAAGCTGGACTAAATGGCTTATTAATTCAGTGCCTATTTCTTTTCCCAACCAACTGGAGTCAAGCGGGTAAGCGAAGATGCCTGAAATAATGACCCTATAACCGTTCACAACTAGTTCTTCCAAGAGAGCTTTCTGGTCTTTCCGCCAAAGCGGATTGATGCATTGTATTCTCAGTCTGTCACAAATCCGTTGGATCCGCGTAGACTGGTAGACTGATTCTATTGCACCGGTAACAAGACCCTGAATCTTGAATTCATCGATCGCCATTGCCACGCCTGCCTCTAAATCTAAAAGTTCTTTTTCACGTTCGCCTTTTGTTTTTCTTCTGAGAAGCGGCAGTTCCAAGGCTTTGGCTTGCAGGCTTGTAATATCGATGTTGGGCGTGTGGAACATATAGCTTTCTTTGTTTGACGAAATCAAGGTGATCAAACAAGCGACTTCGTTTTTCTCTGCAACCTTATGCAAGGCAAGTGTAGAATCCTTGCCACCCGAGAACAAGATTCCGAGCTTCGACGTTTTCACCCTGAATTGAAAATCAGTTCGGCTTACTTATATAAACAGATAGTTCAGACGATGCCAATCGTGAGTTGGAACAGACTTTCGACTTGTTTCTTTCTCAAGTATTCTGCTTGCATGTGTTCGGGCTTATTCTTGCGGGCTCATCGGCCTTTGAAGAGTTTAGATCTTAACGTTGCAGACGTTTTCGATTTCTTTCAACGTCTTAATTATCTCAGGTGAAACTTTTCTGTGCACCACGTAGACTGATATGGCATAGCCGCTTTTCCCAATTTGTCGAGAATAGTTGGCTCTTATGTTTATATCGTTATCAGCAAGAACCTTGTCGATGTTGGCGAAAACTCCTGGGACATCACGATGATGGATGAATAGGGTGTAGACGGGTTTTTCCTCTAAGTCTATGCTCTCGCCCGCGTTAACTGCGCTAGTGAAGTCACCTCCCAATAGGTAACCTGTAATGACACGCGCAATCTCCATTGATGTTTCTCTCTGTGCTTCCACGGTTGAAGCACCCAAATGGGAGCTGAGAATGACGTTGTCAAATTCTCTCAGCTTGCTCCTGAACTCTGCTTCCTCGACTTTGGGCTCATCATGGTAGACATCCAGCGCGGCACCGGCAATTCTTCCCTTTTTCAACGCGTTGTACAGCGCTTGCTCGTCAACGTTACTGCCTCTTGAAGTGTTGATTAGAAATGCGGTTGGCTTCATTAGCGAAATCTCTTCCTCGCCTATTATGACTTCTTTTCCCCCTGTGTGGATGCTTACGAAGTCTGATTTGGCGAGAACTTCTTCTTTAGAAAGGAACTTTATGCTTGTTTCGAGGCAGGGGTTTATGTCGTATCCGATGACTTCCATGTCGAAAGCCCGTCGGGCTATTTCTGCCACTCTTTGCCCGATTTTTCCGCAACCTAGAATGCCCAGCGTTTTATATGAAAGTTCGATACCTTTCAGTTTTTCCTTCACCCAAACTCCGTTCTTTAGAGCCTTGTATGCTTGAGGAATGTTTCTTGATGCATTCAACATCAGGCAGAGTGTTAGTTCTGCAACCGCGTTTGTGTTTCCGTAAGGTGCGGATTTCACCACAACACCAAATTCAGAGGCAGCAGCAACGTCTATGTTGTCATAGCCGACGCCTGCTCTGCCCACGATCTTCAGTTTTCCTTTGGCCCCGGCTTCGAGAACTTCACGAGTGACTTTTGTTGAACTTCTCACAACCAAAGCGTCAAATTGCACTATGTCCCGAATAAGACCGTTCAGATCTCTTTTTTGGGTGTCAGTTTGTATACCTGCTTCTTCAAATAATTGAATTCCATCCTTTTCCAAACCATCATTCAATAAAACTTTCATTTGGACCGTACTCCAGCAAATCAATTTTTTAACGTGAGGTCTTCATCTTTAAGCGAGTTTGGTCTTTTCCATGTAATTAACCGCTTCTTCCACGCTTTGGAATCCATATTTGACATGACTGAACTCTTTCTTCATTGCGATGACTTCTTCTTTGACTTCAGACGGCTTGCGTTTGCCTTTGATCACGCTCAGTACCAGATCGCACAGGTGTTTAATGTCTCCCTCTTTGAAGCCGCGTCTCGTTATGTCTTGGAACCCAATTCTCAGTCCAGATGGGTTGTCGCGGTCATTCTGATTATTGTAGGGCAGTAAATTCTTGTTCAGGATTATGTGTGCGTCTTCAAGGTCTTGAGCTATCTTTTTCCCGCCTCCGAAATCACAGACGTCAACGGCTATCTGGTGTGATCTTGTAAATCCTTTGTCTGCGCATACGACTTTTACGCCGTTTTCGCAAAGATATTGCCCAGCAGTCTGAGCGTTCTTCACGGTCTGTCGTGCGAGTTCAGCACCAAATAATTTCATCTCTAACGCAGCTATTCCGACCGCTGGCAGTCTACCAAGATGAGTGTTTGATGCGCTCAATGGAAAAACGGCGAACTGTATCGCTTTTATCGCTTTTTCCATCCTTTGATTTGCTGCGTTTCCGAGTATGACACCGCCTTGCGGACCAGGGAAGGTTTTATGAGTCGAAGAAGTTATGAAGTCTGCCCCTTCGCTGAGCGGATCTTGAAACTCGCCGCTCGCGATTAATCCTAAAACGTGTGATGCATCGTAAGCCACGAAAGCTCCCACTTCGTCGCAGACTTCCTTCAGCTCCCTGATTGGATGCGGAAATAGGAAGAGACTTCCACCGAACGTCACTATTCCAGGCTTGGCTGCTCGAATAACATGGGCAGACTTGTCTGGATCAATGTTGAATTCTTCAAAATTATAAACGTGATTTATGTTCTCTAGCCCTAGAACTGCGCCGGCTAGACCAGCGTAATCATGCGATATGTGGGCACCACAGCTTAGGGGCGTAACGACCATTTTTCTGTTCTTAGCAGCGGTCGAGAGGCCTTTGAATGTCGCCAGGTTTGCATGCGTACCAGAGACTAAGCGTAAATCACTCCATGTGCACTTAAACAGGTTTTTCATGAGGTCGGTTGCGTAGTTCTCGATTAGTGACATGAACTTCTGGCCCTGGTAATACCTTTTTTTCACATGCCCTTCAAGGTCGTTTTCTCCCTCGGCATATCTGCCTTCTAAGTCTGCAGACAAATTGAGCATTTGTCTGACAGCTGGAGATTTGAGACCTTCGCTTGCGATGAGATTTATACATTCTACATCACGATAATGTTCATGCTTTTGACTAGCGTCTATCAACTTGAGCACGAGTTCTGAGAAATCTTCCATTTCGTTCGCCTACGTTTGAGCATCAACCGAAAGTGTGTTAAGCACTATTTAGCATTTACTGGGAGGTGTACCTGCAAAGAAGCATCGGATTTCTTCACTCTGTCGGGTCCGGTCTCTTCTAGCATTAGCTTGAAGATTGGGGTTTTTCCTCAGTCCCTTTTTTTGAGATTGCGTTTTCGATCATATCCCTAAACTTTTAAGAATCAGTTTGTAATCTTCTTTCAATTGTCACGGTGTGTTTCATTGTCAAAAATAACTGTAGCCAAGAAACAGTCTCTTGCGGTCTCACAGACTAAGAACTTTTTAAGAACCGTGTCTTATGAAAACGGTTTTCATTTCTACACCGGAATCGGAAAGTACTCCGGATTGACTGCTACGAGTTTGTCTGAATTTGTTGACAAGCTCCAGAAAGTCTCGGCTGATTCAGCTGTCTTCCATTTCAGACGCGGCGATTTTCAGAAGTGGTTTAGAAACATAATTGGCGACGAATTGGTAGCCAAGAGGATTGACCAGTTGCAGGGTTGGTCCGACTCCTCAGCTGAAAACCTGAGAAAGGATATTGTGAAAGCCCTTGAAATACGAATCGCAGAGCTGATATTAATTCCATAAGAAATTTATCGGTTTAGTTGTAGAAAAGTCGGAATGTATGGGGCTGCCCGGATTTGAACCGGGGTCTATAGAGCCCAAGTCTACAAGCCTGGACCAAACTAGCCGACAGCCCCTTGCATCAATTCGCCTGACTTGGACATGTGGCAGAGAAAGATAATTTCGTATGAGCCATAAAAACCTTAGCCAAACACTTAGACTATCTTGAAACTTACGTAACCGTTTGCGAAGGGCAATCTTTGCTGGTTCGCAAGGCAACAAATAGCAACTGTTGATTTTACGAACCTAAAAGAGAAATGTTGCTCAGCCGTTTGCATACCTTACTTTCGGATGTTGCACTGAAGCACTTTAGGACAAATCAAACATTCTTCAGGCAAAGGCGCATCGTCTGGCAAAGCATTCAAGAACCCTGAAAAATGGGCACATTTGGCTGGTGAGTCGAAAACCTTTGGGTATTCCGTGGCTTTGATGCCTGTGATTCGCATGTTCTCAGTTGTAATGTCAATTTTAGACATGCAGTGAGGGCAAGCGAAAAAAGACTGTCTGGGAACTGTCGACGCGTCGGTAATCAATGCTGGTTTATCGAATTTCTTTTCGCACCCTTTGTATGGACATCGAAGTTGCTCATCGTGCCCGTGCGAGTGGAAAATTTTCACTCGTTCACCTTCACGAAACGCGTCTACCCAATCGGTAATATTAACATTTAATAAACGTTTCTAAGCATACGAACAACACAACTACAAGAACTGAAATCATGCAACCAGCAAAAAAGGATGACCGTTTACATGATGCCTCAGCAATTGTTCACGTCCCTTATTTTTTTCCGTGTTGAGGAGCCTCGAGCGGGCCTTGATCCCGCGGCCTGCTGCTTACGAGGCAGCCGCTCTACCGGGCTGAGCTATCGAGGCGCAACGAAACCGCTAAACCACTGACGTGTACACGTTTTTAAATCTTCGGAAAGCAAACATCTCAAGCGCCAATTTTAAAAGCTAAAAGACGGTTAAAATTAGACTGTATCTGTTAGGTAGATTTTTTCAGCTGGAGGCTAATTGGCTGAGCAGAAAGAAAAATGAAAAGGTCCGCCGCCCGAGGGCAGATGGAGAGCTCGGTGAGCGGCAAATAATAGAAATTATTCGGTCCCGACTGGATTTGATGTCTGATGCACCTGTACCTTTCGGCGATGATGTGTCGGCTGTCAATATTGGCACTGGACGAATCGCGGTCCTGAAAACTGATATGTTGGTAGGTATCACGGATGTGCCTCGAGGCATGAGCTTATGGCAGGCAGCGCGCAAGGCCGTCGTTATGAACGTCAGCGACTTCGCAGCAAAAGGCGTCAAGCCAGTCGCCGCGCTTGTCTCGCTTGGATTACAGAGGGAATTTACTCGGAAAGACGTCGAGGAAATTGCACGTGGGTTAAATGTTGGAGCAAAAGAATACGGGGCATATATAATCGGAGGCGATACAAACGAGGCTTCAGATCTGGTGATTGCGGTCATGCTTTTCGGAATAGCCACGAGAAAGTCACTTATGCTGCGTAGCGGTGCAAAAGCTGGAGACATAGTAGCGGTAACGGGCTTTTTTGGGAAATCAGCAGCTGGTTTAAGATTGCTTCTCGACGGCTGTGCTGCGTCTCCTGACCTTCGTGAAGTTTTCCTTAACTCGGTTTGTATGCCCAAGGCTAGGCTTCGCGAAGGTTTGGCGCTCTGCAATTCTGGAGGCGTTTCAGCTAGTATCGATTCCAGTGATGGTTTAGCTTGGAGTCTCCATGAGCTTGCCCGTTTAAGTGGTGTTGGCTTCTTGATTACCAGTGTACCCATTGCGGATGAGGTTCGCCGGTTCGCTGAATTCAATGGGCTAGATGCGTCAGAACTGGCGCTTTATGGAGGGGAAGAATACGAGCTCGTTGTGACAGTAACGCCCAAGTTATGGGTCAACGCGGAGACGGCTGTTGAATCAGTGGGGGGTCGTCTTCTGCCTGTTGGGAAAGTCACACGTGGCAAGCAAGTGCTGATGAACGTGGATGGGAGAAAACAGGCTATTCAGCCCATTGGGTGGGAGCATTTCAGAAGTCGGATTTGATCTGGCGATCCATCAGGTAGTTCAGTATGGTTATGCAGGATGCGGCTAGATAGGGCTGTGTTCCTAAGCTGATTTTTTCACCGTATCTCAGGGCGTAAATCTCTGCCTTTCTTGGCAAGCCTACGTGGTCGCCTAATACAAATACAGAGTTAGCTTCTAAATCTGCGTGGGCTATGTCTTTTCCACTCTCTTCTAGAATGTACACTCGGGAGTTTTCCGCCTTGGTCTTCAAAAGTGATTCAAAACTGGTTCTGTCGATTGTTATGCCGGGATGTTGTTTGCCGGCGAGTATTCTTTTGAAGATGTTTTGCCAGGTGTCCAAGTCTGTACGAACGTTGAAGAGCCTTTCCCCGTTGATTTCGATGTGCAATGGAGGCTTAGGAGGGCCGTTCAATGCGGCGTGGAGAGTTGCGTTTTTGCGTATACCGTGTGAAAGAAAGAGGCCGGCGACAGTGCATTCGTAGACAATGTCTAGGCGTCCAGCGTCGTGAAGATTGCTGAAATTTGAATCAGTTCTACCCAAGCGCGAGAACAGGATGAATTCACGTGGCATTCTATGATCCTAGAATAATGTTGTTTAAGTGTGCTTTTTAACTTAGCCGTTAAATATTAGGGCTGATTTGCACAGGATTCCTTCTGTTTTCAGAATTTCCAAGCTCAACGCGAAGTTTTTGAAAGAATTTGCGAAAGGGATTTTGGATTTTTCAGAGATTTCGTCTTGATACCATTGATAGAAATGATTCCGCAGCAACCAGACCGCAAGATTGAAAAAGCAAACTGACCCAATACACTCAAAACACGAGAGGCTGTAATTATAATGGTTAAGCTAAACAAAGTTGATGAACAAGTTTTAGCAGCACTTAGAGAAGAAAAGGAATTATCACTTCAGGAAATCACCGAGAAAACAGGACAACCATCCAAGAAGGTCTTCAAATCATTGCGAAAACTCTTTGAAAATGAAATGGTCGACACGAAAGCGCGTAAATACATGATTATTAACGCAGGCAAAGCGGGATCCAAAACAGACTCGGAAGACCCAAAAATTCTAGATGAGTAGTCTGGTCTGCACTTTTCCAAGTATTGATGTCCCTTAAATCCGAAAAGTTATCACTATAAAAGGCGACAGTTGATTGAACGAACTACAGTCACGGCGGGGGAATTTTGTCTGGAAAGAGTGGAGCCTCGAGCGGGCCTTGATCCCGCGGCCTGCTGCTTACAAGGCAGCCGCTC
>CAYSOZ010000012.1:0-16074 GCA_964432815.1 uncultured Candidatus Bathyarchaeia archaeon | reverse complement strand
CCATGCTTGACACATCCATCAAAGATGGTCGAAGCCTCTTCACATTTCTCACTCAAGACCAGCTTGAGACCTTCATTTCCAAAGCACACAAACACCGCTTGAAAACTGCCCTCGCCGGTTCCCTGACAAAAGAGGACTTGTTTACTGTCAAAGCGTTGGGTGCAGATGTTATTGGATTGAGAGGGGCTGCATGTGCCAATGGAGACAGGGTTCACGGTCAAATCATGAGAGAAAAGGTCCGAGAACTAGTCGAGATAATTAAGCGCGAATAGCAACAAAACAGATCCAAAGCGGAAAGCTCTATTGTGGCTAGGAGAGAGCGCGCGTGCGTATTACTAAATTCGTTTCAGAGTGAGTCTTATGCCTCTCTTTTGGTTGAGCGAACGCAGGAGAAGAACAAAAACAACTCATTTTTTCGGAGACGCGCAGCTGTTTTTCTTTCACACACTCTTCTTAGATATTTTCGGAACAGGCATGCGGGCTGTTATAGAGAGCTCCAAACCAGAATCAGACTTTATGCAGTGCCTCATACTTGCATGAAGAATTTCATGTTCTTCGGGATAATGGGTTTTGCGATAGGCGCTGAACTAGGAAAAGCTTTTAGACTTGGGCTTTTCTCTTCGATTTCGAGAAGAAGAACGTTGCGGCTCCTGGTTTGCGAGTATGCTTCAGGGGGAGGGGCAGCCGAAGGATCGATCCCATCCGATGTCCTATGCGAAGGCTTTGGAATGCTGAGGAGCCTAATATCCGATATCAAAGCCGCAGGTCACAATGTGACCACTTTGCTAAATTCCGCGCTCGCCGCCTATAATCCCCCCATAGATGCCGATCATGTCATTCCAGTGAGTTCCTGGCAAGAAGCAAAAACATCCATTGAAAATGTGGCGAAATCATTCGACGCGGTTTATATTATCGGACCAGAAACAAGTCAGATATCGCAGTCGCTCATTAGAATCGCCGAAGAGGCCGGTCTGAAATTATTGAATTGCTCAGCTAGTGCAATTGAAGGGGTAGCTGACAAGCTGAGACTGTATCGGTCCTTGAAGAAAGAGGGCATAAAGACGCCGAAAACCGCAATGCTTAGTACCATTGATGAAGTCGAGGAGACCAAGCAAGCTTTAGAAGATAACCTTAATTTCCCCATGGTACTCAAACCCTTGAATGGTGTGGGCTGTTGTGGGTTGAGCATTGTCAGGAATGAGGCTCAAATCGCTGGCGCTATTGCAAAGATAAGGAAAGAATCAGGAGAAAGAAATTTTGTGGCCCAAGAATACGTACAGGGCATCCCGGCTAGCGTAAGTTTGATTGCCACAGGCAACGAGGCCTTGCCCATAAGCCTGAATAAGCAGATCTTGAGTTTGGCGGGGCCAGAGTCTAATTCGAAATATATGGGTGGCCAGGTTCCATTTGATAGCCCATTAATCGGCGAGGCATTCAAACTGGCGAAGAACACCGTAGAATCTTTCCGTGACCTCAGAGGATATATTGGGGTTGATCTGGTCTTGACAGAAAGAGAGCCTGTCGTGGTAGAAGTTAATCCTCGCTTGACAACGTCGTACATAGGTTTGAAACTTGCAGTTAGCTTTAACATTGGCCAAGCTATAGTAGAGGCTGTGTTGCAAGGTCACCTTCCCGAAGACATCCAAGTTGCTGGGTATTCTTGTTTTTCGAAGGTCGAGGTTCCCAGCCCAACGGTTGTCGCTCTTCGAGATTCTTATGGAATTGAAGGACTCGTATCTCCTCCTTTTCCCATGGGCGACGCAACCACACATGCACTTCTCTTATGTCATAGCTCGACCCTAAATGAAAGCGTTAAAGAACTATCTGAAGCTGAAAAAGGCTTTCTAAGAATATTTGGGAGAGCCTAAGATCTTGGTTGACATTATTGGATTAGACATTGGAGGCGCCAATACCAAAGCCGTTTTCATAAAAACAAACCATGAAAGCCTCCACCAGATTGAGGTATTGGTGGAATATTTCCCAATCTGGAAATATCCAACGGAACTTGCTGACACACTCCTTAAGATTCGAGAGAGGCTAAACAGCGCCAACATTGAAGGCGTTGGTGTTACAATGACAGCTGAATTGTCCGATGCGTATCAAACAAAAGAGGAGGGTGTCAAAAAGATCTTGGCTTGCGTTGTCAAGGTCTTCGCGGACACGACTGTTCTCGTCCTAGATGTAGATGCGACTTTGAGGTCATTGACTGAGGCATTGTCTCAACCATTGAAAGTTGCGTCAGCCAATTGGGCAGCAACCGGTTGGATGGTCTCTAAACTCGTCGAGAACTGTGTTGTAATAGATGTAGGGAGCACTAGCACAAGCATAATTCCCATAGTCGCGGGACGCATTGCTGTCTGTGGAGAGACTGATTTGGAGAAGCTGATTAACGGAGAACTTGTATATACAGGAGCTTTGCGCACCAATGTCGCAGCCATAGTCTCTACTGTTCCATTGAAAGGCGGGTGCGCCAGGGTTTCTTCCGAATTGTTCGCTCAATCTGGAGATGTTCACCTCTTCTTGGGCAATATCGGGGAAGGTGAGTACACTGGGGAGACTGCCGATGGGCGTGGAAAGACTCGAGTTGAAGCCGTGGCGCGGCTTTCGCGAGTTGTGTGTGCGGACGCAAATATGCTCTGCGAGGGCGAAATTCTAGATATTGCGAAATATATTTATGACCGTCAGATTGAGCATGTGGCAGCTGGTTTGACGCAGGTACTAACAAGAGTGAAATCAGTCTCAAAAACAGATATTGTTGCAGTTGTCACCGGTGTTGGGAAAGATTTCATCGCTAGGAAAGCAGCAAAACAAGCTGGTTTTAGAGAGATCGTTGACCTAGGCGAATTAATTCGAAACCCATTGGCAACGAAAGCTTCACCTGCATTAGGTGTTGCTCTAATGGTGGCAAACAAGATTGAAGGAAAGAGGATTAAATGGACGCAGTAATCAAAGTGGGGGGTAGCTTAGCTGAAAATCCAATTGAACTGCGGATCTTTTGCAACAAACTGAGCGAGTACGCTCAAAAATACGATTTAGTCGTTGTGCCTGGAGGCGGCAGATTCGCTGACGTTGTGAGGGACTATGATTGCGATTTCAGGCTATCCTCAACAAAATCCCACAAGATGGCTATTTTGGGAATGGATCAGTTTGGCCTCTTGCTAACAGACATCATACCTCGTTCACGCCTTATTCGGACGTTTAAGAACTTGAATACCCGGTCTGGAGGTGGAGAAGTGCGGATTCTCTCGCCTTCTGCTATACTGTTTAGAGAAAATCCCTTGGAGAATTCGTGGGAGGTCACTTCAGATTCAATAACAGCGTATATTGCGGGCCAGCTATGCGCAGAAAAGGTCATTTTGGTCACGGACGTGGATGGAGTTTTCTCAAAAGACCCAAAATTGCATTCTGATGCTAAGCTTATTCCAAAAATATCGGCCGAGAAACTGCTTAGCCTGAATAGAAGAACGAGTGTCGATCTGTTTCTGCCAAAACTGTTGCTGAAATACTCTCTTTCTTGCTATGTAGTTAACGGAAAATACCCCGAAAGGATTGGCTCTGTCTTGTCTGGAGGGGAAGTACCGTGCACACAGATAATGCCCAATCGCGTCTGACAATATGAAACCGTTTAGGTATGTTGTTCCGGGTTTTTTTCATGCTGTTTTTCCAGAAAAGTCATGATTCGCAGCTTCAATTTAGATCTGGTAGAGGCTATTTTGGAGTTCAGTTTCTCTTGTAGGGTAAGAATGTGAATTCTGAGTTCATATTTCGTGTTCATAAGTTAGTTAAATATCTTGAGCCCATTGCAGAGTCAACGTGATTGGAGGAAAAAACATGAAGCAGGAAAATACCCTTAAAAGCAGAAAAGAATTGAAGAGCAGACTCGCAACAGCTTTCAGTGAAAAGACCAAGGGACTCTCGACAGATTTGCAGGAAATATTGATAGATGACATGGCAACTGCCTTCGAAAATAGACTGAATGTGTTAAATCGAGTGCACGATAGGACTGGCTGTTAATGCAGTTTGACGAAAGAGAATACGTAGTTGTAATACATAAAAGCTTTATAATGAAACAAACGAATATGGCAAAAAAGAGGCACATGTATGAGACGTTCCAAACTTGAAATGTATGTCGACATCCTCAAGGTGCTGGCTCAAAGAGGTCCGCTGAAACTGACTCATGTGATGTACAAAGCCAACGTCAACTGTAGCGTGCTCAAAGAATACCTGGATTTCCTGATCAAGCAAGGCCTCGTGGAAGAGAGAACTGTTGGGAAAAGACGCGTAGTTTACGCCATTACTCAACGAGGCATAACTGTGCTAAGATACTTCAGAGAACTGAAACAAGTGCTGCCTATAGTTGAAGAAGCCAGAAACCAAGCGCCGATACCGTTCTAAAACATCAATTCTTTCTCTCCGTTTTGCTCGTTTTTATTTTCTCTAAATTCTGAGCTAAGAGCATAGCTTCTTTTTTTGAAGCTTAGTTTTCCTTCTTCTGATTGCGGGTTAATGTGAAATTTGTGCTCTGGTTAGTAACTGTTCTTTTTGTGAATACGTACCAGTGTTTCGTAAGACTTAATAAACAGCCCACCAGTTAACTTTATTGCACAAGAAACCCCTTGGGGAAACCATTTGAACCAAGAAGAAATCCTCGGTAAAAAACCATTACACGTACTCGAGAAAATCAAAGAGAATCTCGAGAGACTGAACGAGAAAATTGAAGTTATAATTGAACTTCAAAAACACGGCAGAAAAGATATACACCCGCTTCCGGATGCATCATTAGACGTGATGACTCTTCTCTCAATGCCAGACCACCTGAGAAAAACAGCCATGACAATTTGCAGGTGCGGAAGAGCAACAGCAGATGAAATCTCCCAGCAAACAACTAGGGCTCGCGCAGTGGAAAGTGCATATTTGAACCAACTCGTCATAATGGGATATCTCAAAAAAGAGCGGAAAGGAAGAAAGGCTTACTTCTATGCTGAAAGGGAAACCCCAGGGTGAAAACAAGATGAGCAAAATACTGGCTGTACACTCCTACAAAGGTGGAACAGGAAAGACCCTAATCTCAGTAAATCTGGCAGCCACCTTGGCAAAACGAGGAAGAAAAGTTGCCCTTTTTGACCTTGACTTTCGAGCGCCCAGTCTTTTCGCCATTTTAAAAACAAGTAACGCCGAATGCTGGGTTAATGATTACTTGAACGGCACATGTGAAATCAACAAGGTTCTAGTAGACATGAGTAGCCGACTCCAAGAGAATGGTAAATTCTTCGTCGGTCTCGCCAACCCAGGAACCGAAGCGATAAGAGACATGAGCGCCAAGGACAGAAAATGGGAGATGCATGCCCTAAGCAGCTTACTAGCACTTCGAAATACATTACTGAACGGTGGAGGATTTGACTATTTGGTGTTTGATACGAGCCCCGGTCTTCAATACTCCTCAATAAACGCGATCGTAGCCGCTGATTTGGTGCTGGTGGCAACCACCGGTGACCGGTCTGATGTCGACGGAACTAGACGCATGCTTAATGAGTTGTACAACCTGTTTGAGAAAAAGACTGGTTTGGTGCTTAACAAGGTTCTTGACTCAGCGAAATCAAAGAAAGATGAATTGAGCAGCAAGGTTCAAGCCACCTACAAAGTCCCACTGTTAGGCTTTGTGCCCTGTTTCTGTGAAATTCTCAGAGCAGAAGGCAATTTCATATTTGCTCAAGACAAACCAGACCATCCATTTACGAAGATTCTGGACGAGATGGCAAAGAAAATAGAAACGAATGCGCTAAACTAGCACTATTGTAGACTTATCTTGTGTTGTCTGTGCAAATTCTGGCGACTCTCATAACCATACAACCAGATCTGACTGTGGATAGGAAAATTTACATTTGTCAACCACGATACACTCTATCTTGTAGAGGAGTTGTGATCGACTTAACCAAGAATGTCATTCTTCCTGAGATTGTCTTTGAAGATTTGATATCTATTAAGGAAGAACTATCTTCGCTCACTGGAAAACCATTTTCCGATGGAATGGCGGTTTCCTTATTAATTGCCATATACCGGGCTCATTTGAGGGAACCGTGCGCACGAGATGCTTTCAGACAAAGGATGGCAAACGCAGATTTTTTGTCACCTGATGATTTTGAGAAGGCTTGGGATACTCCGCACTCGAGTATCAAAAAGCGGAAGCGAACTAAATCGCAGTGAAGGGCCTGCGCCTGTCATTAACCTCGTCGGGAAGAACGAACCGCCGCTTCCAGTATGCAACCCATTACACATGCTCGTCTACACGTGCATTTGAGCAGTATCATTTCTCGTAGAATACTTGCATGTTATCGTTCAAAAACTCCGAATTTTTGACGCGGAACAAATGACTCCTGCATTTGCAATCAGAAGAGCCGAAACGTTTCACAGGTTCACCTTCAGCCTTTAAAGCATCAGCAAGGGCGCATTCTTCGATTCTGGCCGCGTTTTTTACGAAGACTTTTGATATTTCAGTCGCATTATCATTCAACAAGTAGTCAATGTGCCAAAATAGTTGCTTATTTTTTCTAAGGTGCCGCCCTATTCTCTGTTCCAGGTTTAACTGCGCAGATCCAACATAGGCGTACAATCCGGCCTCAAATTCCATTCTTCCCAGAGCGCCTATGGTAAGCGAGATTTCGTATCTTACCGTGATTATCAATACGTAGATGCCTCTCAAGGTTTAAGCCCCTCTCAATCACACTTAATCAGGCATATGTTTGATCGTTCACTTCCAAAGCTTCGTGAGTTTTCTCAATTTTCCTCAATAGACTTCTTTTATCAAGGATGAATCGCCTGCTTGAGCGCTTCTTCTAGCTGGTTGATTTCCTTCAAAACAACATCTGCGTGCGCCAGAATCCAGGGGCTCAAACATTCCAAATCAGAAACCACCATGACTTTTTTCCCTTTGAGTTTAGCGTAAAACAATTCCATACATGCGCCTGCCGAAAGCTTTGGCATATAGACTACCATTACATCACATTTTTCGATATCACCCAAGTCTCTTTTGATAAAATCTGAGGCAGGCACGTTATTCCACCAGCACTCTTCGTCGGTTTTGTAGAGCATTTTCTCGCGTTTCCAAGGGTCAATAACCTCTAGCTGCAATTTTCTGCAAATCTTCGTAATCCTTTCCCTGTAATCCTGCTGGTTTTCCATGCCAAGAATAGGACCTGATATAAAGACTCTTCTCATGATTTCAAGTTCCCGTTGAGGCGAATCCAATAAGTCCAAGCATCTTAGACACATCGTTGGTCGGAGGATTGCAGGTTTGCCCGCGACATACGTATGCGGTAGCTTTGCCCTCCAATTTTTCATACGGAATAACAGAGGCGCCAGGTTTGTGTAGTGAAATCAGCAAGCCAGGTAGGTAAAGTCTTCTCAACGCTTCAAGCATTTCTGATGTGCCTTTCTCTTGAGGTTCACCAACTAGAACGACGTTAAATGTTGGGCCGGTAATGAACTCCAATCCCACAAGCATGAACGAGTGGGCAGCCGGGGCTCTCTTGATCTCGTCGGCAAAGACCATCGACATTCTGTTTGCCATTTCTTCAAAAGCTGATGAACCAGTCAAACGGCCTAAACGCAAAAGGTTTAGAAAACCCACAGAATTGCCCGAAGGTAAAGCACCATCATATGCTTCTCTTCTTCTTAGGATTGCATCTGTTGCGTCTTTTGATGTGAAATAAAAACCTCCGCTGTTTTCATCCCAAAATCTATCAATCATAATCTTTGTCAAGCCCACTGCGATGCGCAAAATATCCTCATCGAAGTTAGCTTCGTAAATCTCAATCAAGCCCCATACAAGAAAAGCGTAATCGTCCAAAAACCCTTCAATCTCACTTTTGCCATTCGCGTAACTATGAAGCAACGCTTTCTCGTTTCTCATTTTACCCAAAACGAAATCTGAAGCCTTAACCGCTGCCTGCAAGTATTTCGGATCAGCAAAAACCTGGCTAGCTTTAGCCAAAGCTGCAATGACTAAGCTATTCCAGTCAGTCAAAATCTTGTTGTCCTTTAACGGATGGATTCGCATATTCCTAGTTTCGAGAAGTACGCTGCGGATTTGTGTCAACTTGCGAGTGAGCTCATCAGCTCCCATTTGCAGCTCTTGTGCAGTTTGTTCCAATGTTCTTTCCAAATGTAAACTGCTCATGCCTCCTCGGTTTTTGCCAGGATCATGATTTCCATCGGCTTGAATACTGAAGATCCTGACAGCAAAATTGGCGTCTTCAGACGACAAGGTTCTCCTGATCTCGTCCTCTGTCCACAAGTAGAACTTGCCTTCTTCCCCCTCAGAGTCTGCGTCTTGAGCTGAATAGAACCCACCCTCAGGTGAAAGCATGTCTCTCATCAAATACTCCAAGACTTCCTTTGCAGTGGCTTTGAATTCTTCATCGGCCGTCGCTTGGTATGCTTCAGTGTAAGCTAAGGTGAGTAGCGCTTGGTCATATAACATCTTTTCAAAATGTGGGACGAGCCACTCGGCGTCCGTGGAATATCTGTGAAAACCAAATCCTAATTGATCGAATATGCCTCCCATCCGCATTGCGGTTAACGTCTTTTCTACCATGATCAACGCTGCTTTGTTTTTTGTTCGATTCCAGTATCTCAGCAGAAAGATTAGATTATGCGGTGACGGAAACTTTGGAGCATAGCCGAATCCGCCGTTGTCCTCATCGAAGTTTTGGGAAAACCACTCGAAGGCGCTTTCCAAAACGTCTGGCCCTAACACACTTTTGGAACGGTTTTCCTCACTTTTTTCCAGACTACTTATAATGTCAATACCCAGATTTTCAAGATCGTTACGACGAGTTGTCCAAATTTGCTCTATCTGAGGTACAAGTTCCATCATTCCAATAACGTCAAATCTGCTCTGCTTTGGGACGTAGCTTGTTGCGAAAAAAGGATTCTTTTTAGGGGTCATCACAATATTGAGTGGCCAACCACAACTTCGACCCATATGCTGACATACTGCCATGTATGCGCCGTCTATGTCAGGCCGTTCTTCTCTGTCAACCTTTATACAAACAAATGCTCTGTTCAAGAGTTCCGCTACTTCTTCATCGTTGAAGCACTCTTCCTCCATTACATGGCACCAATGACAAGCTGAGTAACCTATTGAAACGAAGACTGGTTTATCTTCCAGCGCGGCCCTCTCGAATGCCTCTGAACCCCAAGGATACCAATCTACGGGATTGTGTGCATGCTGAAGCAAATACAGGCTCCTTTCATGTATTAACTTGTTAGATTTCCGGCTTGCAGTTTCGCTGTTCAAATTTCCTAACCCCTATTAAATCAGTTACAAACTCTCTTTGCACTGACCTACTCTTTCAGTATTCTATGCTGTGACATGCTCAATATTATTTCTTCCTTCGATCTGCGCTTTCTTTGCTTTTGAAGTGCGGCATAGAATAGAAGTAGTCGCCTCGATAAAGGACTTGGAAGACTACTACTTAAATGAACACACAGTCTCTTTGCGCTCGCCCACAATACTCAGTATTTTACGCTCAGGTAAAGCAGCACAACTAATGCCAAAAACTCGAAGAGTTCTGGCAACAGGGCAAATGGACCTAGGCCGAAGGCCATGAAACCGAAAATCCCCATGAATAGCGGATTAGCAGTCAACGTTCTTAAAAGGAAGACTGCCGAGAACAAGATCAGCCCGAATGTGAACGGGGACCTCATTTTCCTGTATATGTCAATGTATGTTGTCAAAAGGTAACATAGCAGCGCCACGTTAACCGTGGAGACTACCGTTTGTGCAATATAGAAGAATTCAAAATCAAAACGGATACCCCCTGAGGGTGGAGGACGTTGAGGAAACAACGATGAAGGAAGGGTGGATGCAGCCCAAAAAGCTGCCAAAAACGCTATCGCTACCAATGTTACAATTATGACTGACCAAATCTTGACGCTTCTATTCATACGGGTGTCCATTGTTTTCTCTCCTTTTTCTACTTTTTCCATAATTTGTTCTGAATCTCCTCAAACAAAACGTAATTCTCTTCCATGACTTGAGAGAGAAAATAAGTTGCACCGTATTTGTCGCCCACAGATGAAACAATCCTGTTTTTCTCAAGAACCGTGAGGTGATGTCTCACAGTCTTATAGTCGAGCTTTAAGGACGTGGCCAGTTGATTTGCGTTCTGAGGCGTTTCCTTTATGATTTCAATTATTCTTGCCCGAGTAGGGCCACCTCGAGTGCCTGCAAATAACCATCCGAGTAAATATCTCAATGAACGGGTATTTGCAGTCATACATTCACCAACGTTTGAATAACTCGTGTTTTTGCGTGGTTTTTGGCGTTTTTCTCTCTTTCTCCTTAACAGTCATGCGTGAGCGTTTTTTCTGGAGAAATTTGTTATTGCGACTTACTATAAAAGAATATACCAGAAACAAGCGCGCGGTCCTATGGCGCCTCTGCACACCCTATGAATTGGTTGCCTCGTGAACTCGTCAATCTTATCTGGTATGTGTAGCCAGAAACCCGCTCGTTGCATATGATAATTGAAACATGTTCACCTGCTGTTCGGCAATAATTAAATAAAAAAAGAGCGTCCGTAAGTCCATTTTGCGCCCGCACTCATGAAAATCTCATAAATTATAACTAGGAGATTATCACATGCATTAATGCGTGGTCATCAATGGGAAAATGTTCAATTTGCGGAAAAAAGGGCCTTTTGATAGGAACAAACAAGTGCTTTTCATGCGGAAAAGAAATCTGCGGAAAATGTTCAGGAACGCCTTTCTTTTGGAGTGAGGTGTCCAGCGACCCGAATTTTTCTATTCATGCCTATTTGACATCGGAAATACCCTTCTACTCCTGTTCAGAAACCTGCAAGAACTCCTTCAAAAACTTCATAATAAATAGAGATTTTCGCAAAATTGCCGGAACTACTCTGGACGACAGGGGTGTACGACGCTGTTTAAACACGTTGTGTGACGCTTTCATAAGCGAAAAGCTTCCTGGACTAAGAGAAGAAATACGAGAGTCCAGCAGTTTTCCGTCGATCTATAGAATTTATCTCAGAGTTGTCAAGGGTAGTCCTGCCTTCGATTCGATCTATGCATCTTTTGAGCGTGAATGGCATTCAGGCTTGGCAGGTAACTTGGAACAAGCTGGGCGTTACCTAGACGCTGCAAATGTTTTTGAGAACAAGCTTGAGGACCGTGACAGTGCGAGGAAAATGCGAGAGAAAGATAAACGAGGGGAAATAGGACAACCAGATGTTTCAGTGGATCTAGACGTACTGTTGAAACAGTTCCAGAATGGTGAAATGGTCGCTTTCTATCGCTGTCCTCATTGCGGTGGCAAACTCAAGATTTCAAAGGACGCTTTGGTCAAACAAGCGCAAGGGGAAGAGACTTAGACAATGCGCGCGCTTTGTCAAGTTTATTTCACATTGATATCATAAATCTGTCTTCTATAACCGGAGTTCACTAGGTTAGCAAGCATTCAATTGGTTACCGTGGACCCTTCAGACTTGAAAACTGCAGTCGCTCTCTAACCTTCCACTCCGAACCGCGAAATTCTCGGATTTGGGAGAGAATTGGGTATACTCTTAATAGTTCTCATTCAGCAGTCTGCGATTGAGTGAGAGGTATAACATTTGGGTGTTGCAACCAGAGCTTTCAGAAATATTTCTCGCAGAAAAGTACGATCCTTGCTTGTAATCATAGCTTTGGGTTTTTCCATGGCAATCATGATATCTATTCCCGCAGGTGCAATAGCAAATCAAGAATCAACGCTTAGCCTAACCGAAAATCTTGGAAGCACGATCACCCAGACTGAAGCGTCAATAAATCAAACATTAACACAAATAGACTGCACTCTGACTCCCAGCTTTGAAGGATTCGGCTTCAGCCCTCCAGATTCTGGTAGTGGTTCTACTCCACCCGATTTCGGGGGCGCTGTCCCTCCTAGTTCCGGAAGCGGCAACTTCACGCCTGGTCAATTTGGCGGGGGCTCTCTGCCTGGCCAGTTCGGCGGAGGTCCATTTGGAAGCGGCGGTACTGTTGCCATGAATGAAACTCTATACTCGGACATTGCCTCAATTGAGAACGTTGCTGCTGTCGCTGCAGTTCTTCAGGCTTCGCAAGGGGAAAATCAAACGATGACGTCCCCGGACGGGAGGTCATTCACTCGAATAGTTCCAGAATATGTGATCGAAGGGATTCAGCTGACATCTGATCTTGTGGACAACTATCCCATTCTGCCATCAAACATAACAAGCGGTAGGAACCTGCAAGCAGGAGATGATGGAGTCACACTCCTAAGCGAAGAGAATGCTGTGTATTTTGGAGCCAATGTTGGAGCTGAACTTGAAATCCTTGGAGAAACCTTCGAAGTCATAGGCATCCATGGTTCGTCAGGAGTTGAAGATCGGACGACACTCTACATGAATCTTTCTGATGCACAGTCACTTACCGATAATAATGGTTACATAACGAGTCTTCAAGTTTTTGCTGAGAATAGTGAAGCTGTAAGTGAGGTCGCGAATTCTATAAGTGATCTACATCCGGAACTTTCTGTCAGTACGTCTCAGCAACGCTTGGAGGAGCTTCAAGCTTTGCAGTCAACGTACACAACAGCCCTTGAAAGTGCTGAAGCTTCTGTAAGTCAAATGCAAAATACCGCGTTTGGAGAAATTGTTGTTGCAGTGGCTGCAACGAGTTTGATAGTTCTTTTTGTCATGCTATATACTGTCCGTGAGCGAACAAAAGAGATCGGTACGCTTAAGGCTATAGGGTTCAGCAATTGGGCTGTCATGAGCCAATTCATGCTGGAAGGTGTGCTGTTAAGTTCGGTTGCTGGTGTCGTTGGCATCGCGATAGGTAGCGTGGCTGCACCCGCACTTTCAGGATTGTTGCTTCCCACAGTGGCAGTGCTTGGTGGAGCGGGGACTTTCGGTCGGGTCGCTTCTATGGGATCGCCCGCAACTGTGAGCATCACTCCAGAACTCATGGTAATAGCTCTCGCTGCAGCTATAGCTCTGGGCACTCTCGGAAGCTTGTATCCTGCTTGGAGGGCATCTAAAACAAGACCTGCAGAGGCGATGAGATATGAGTGAACCAGTATTGAAAATAGAGAACCTTTCAAAATCTTACATGCTAGGTAAACGCGAAGTTCTAGTGCTTTCCGATTTTAATCTCCAAGTAAACACGGGTGAATTCGTGTCGATTATGGGACCTTCGGGTTCAGGTAAGACAACGTTGCTGAATGTTCTTGGATGCATCGATAAACCCACAAGCGGACAAGTTTTGCTAGACGGAGTTGATGTAACAAAGCTTCCAGAAGGAGAGCTCTACAAAATAAGGCGAAACAAAATCGGCTTTGTATTCCAGACCTTTAACCTACTTCCATATCTAGACGCCAGAGAAAACGTGGAGTTGCCAATGGAAACCACGAAGAAGTCAAAAAGTGAAAGGAGCCAGAGGGCACGGGAACTCTTGAAAATGGTCGGTTTGTCTGGGAGAGAGGATCATAGGCCGCAACGCCTCAGCGCTGGTGAACAACAAAGGGTAGCGATTGCGCGTGCGCTGGCCAACGACCCCGCAATTATTCTAGCAGACGAACCCACTGGTAATCTAGATGGAAAAAACAAGCGTGAAATTGTTAGTTTGCTAGCGAACCTCAACCTTGATCAAGGAACTACTATAGTTATGGTTACCCACGACGGGCACGTAGCCGCTCACACTGAAAGGCGCCTTTTCTTACACGATGGAAAAATAACAAAGGAAAAACAAGGTCTTCACTTGGCAAAGAAGAAGTCAGTGTGTCCGTTTTGCAGCAACCAGATTCAAACAAACGAGATTTTCTGCTCATCATGCAACAAGAAACTCAATGATTGAGGGAAGAAAATTGGAAACAAATCAAACGTTAAAGAGACCACGTCTCTCAACCACTTTCATCGTGATTGTCGTTTTGGCTAGTCTGATGATTGGAGGAATTCTGGGATATTCCGCGAATTATATCCTTATTACACAAAATTCAAATGATCTGCAGGAACAGGTCTTGGTTCTTCAGAGTCAGGTTTCAGCTCTTAAATCTGGACAGAATTCCAACGCTTCAAACAACGTCTATTTGACAGGAGAAAATGCTTCGCTAGCTCAGCTCTACGCGCAAATTAAGGATTCGGTCGTAATTGTCCGTGGGCTAATGCTAACATACGATATGTTCCACAGGTCCTACTACTCCCAAGTGCAGGGTTCAGGATTTGTATACGGCTACGAAGGGGAGATGGTGATAATTACAAACTACCACGTAATAGAAGATGTCATCAATATCACTGTGACCTTCATAAACGGAAATGGCTATCCGGCTACAATCCTTGGCTCCGATCCATACGCAGATCTGGCTATACTTTTCGCAAGTGCTCCGGAGAGCGAATATAGCCCTCTTGAAATGGTGACTTCATCCACTCTTAATGTAGGGGACCCCTTGATTGCAATCGGAAATCCTTATGGACTAGCTGGTTCGATGACCACAGGTATCGTAAGCGCCCTAGGAAGAACAATCACTGAAGATCTATCTGGCGGCTATCCGATTGCAGACGTCATACAAACAAGCACTCCTATAAATTCAGGCAACTCCGGAGGCCCTCTGATCAATTATCAAGGACAAGTTGTCGGCATAACAACTGCAATTGTTAGCGACTCTCAAGGACTAGGTTTTGCCATCCCTTCTAGCACTGTGCTGAAAGAAATCGGATCCCTGATTTCAAACGGATCCTATGATCAACACTCAACCATAGGTGCATCTGGAACAGATATGACATACGAAATTGCACAAAGAATAAGCACCGACATGACTTACGGCTGGTTAATTGCCCAGGTTACTGACGGTGGACCAGCAGATCAAGCTGGACTGAAAGGTGGAAATCAGCAGGTAGTAATCAGCGGACAAAACGTCGTGATCGGTGGTGACGTGATAATCGAAATAGACGGTACAAGGATAAAAGACATGGATGACATGTCAAGTTTTCTTGAAGCTAACACTTTGCCTGGTGAGATAATTGAAGTGACCGTAGTCAGAAGTGGTCAAGTTCTGACGCTTTCACTTACTCTTGGAAGCCGTCCCTCAATGACCTAAGCTGATACGCTGCGTGCTCAATACAGTCTAAAAGCAAGTCCTCCTTGCTAGAATAGTCTATGGTGGAGGCCTTTTTTGGGCGTATTGGTATCTTCGGGGTTTTCCTTCCCGCGTGAGGATTCCATCCTTTACAAGGTCAATCAGAGCATGTGCAACCGCAGTTCGATCATAGTGAAACCCTCGGCGTGCCATTTCGGCGTGGACTTCACTCAACCCTCTTGAATGATTGAACCAGTTCTCTTCCCAGAGTTTCTGTATGACACCCTTACAAGTTTCCGCTCTGGCGGGTGGGGCCTGGCGTTCGACGAGACGTGTGTCTTTCATACGTTCGGTTACCGTTGCAAGTATCCTGTCTACGGCTGTCTGTATCTGGTCTTCCTGAGATTCAATTTCAAATTCTATGTCGCCTATCTTCATTTTGACCCGTATTGGTGGTCTTTGCGGTTTTTCTGTCAAGCCCTCACCTGTTGATTATTGTATTGTACAAGATGTACATGCACAACACTTAAATATTCCAATCATTCCATATTGGCTATTGGTGAATCTTGGTGATTGAACAATACACTATAACAACAACCCCGAGATATAATTTTCCACAACCCACTATGGACACAACACTGCCCCAACGATTCCTTGAACAAAGCATCCATTCACTCAAACAAGTGAACCATCAAATTTTTCAACTAAATCAACAGCCCTTTCAACAACAAAACACTTACGATCAAGAGCCAACGAACCTGCAATTGAACCGCACACCAATACAACTCAAATCAAACCACCAGGAAACAACAATCGCTGCTATAGACACCTCTACGATAAAAATAGGGGAAACAAGCACAGGCCTCATAGTCGCAATTCGAGGTGCAACTGTATGGAAACAAGATCGAGCGTATCGTTATACGCGGCTTGGGCCTTTCATATTTCACATCACTGAAGATAACAAGAAAGAAGTCTACAAC
>CAYSOZ010000011.1:0-16112 GCA_964432815.1 uncultured Candidatus Bathyarchaeia archaeon | reverse complement strand
TTTTTCCAGGCGTAATCGCGCGCGCTTCTTTGATTACGCTCTGCAACATTTTCGCCTCGCTGATCATTTGCTCGGTCAATCTCCATTCGTCTAATGCTTCCCAACCGCCTGAGTACCCGAACTGCTTGTATGCTTGTTCGGATTTCCCGCCTTCGACAACTGTGATAAATGCATATGCGTTCACCTTGGGAACGTATGAAGAAATCACGGATCCCTCAGTGTTGACAAAGTACTTGTCAGTGAGGGTGGTTCCGGATCTGAACATTCTCCCCGGAACGTTTATTCCTTGAGAAGTCAGGTCGTGGTCCATTTCTGTAAATATCGCGATTCGCGTTTCTGCTGGCACATCCTCGATTTTTTTCTCTTCCTCAGCTTTCCAGGTAGTCTGAACACTCCTCTCTTTAGCGAAAGTGATCTTGTCTTTCCGTTTAGCCGATTTGGCCAACCTATGAGCGACGTCAACAATGCTTTCAGCTTCTTTCTTTGTCCACTTGTTGGTCGATGCGAAGCCAATTCCGCCGTCCGCCAGGATCCTTACGCAAAAACCGCTATCAACCGCTGAAGCATAAGCATCCAAGATGCCGTTCTTCATGGAGAGATCTTCGCTTTTTTCATTGTGAGCCCTGACTTCCGCGTATTCAACTTGCTTATTCTGGGCATAACTTAACGCATAGTCAACCAAGTCTTTGTCCATTGATTTCACACCTAATCTTCTTGGTCAAACAAGATTAAAACTCTTCGTGATTCTGGGCGACTCGACCGTTACTACTGGCAGGTGGAAACAAGACCCCCAGTCCTCGCCAAAATCTTTGCTAATGAAGTACAAGTGAAACGAGTTTGATTAAATCCAGCTGGTTTATAGATGGTTGAATCAGATCGAAGATTATCTGTGGATAAAGGCCTAGGATGATTATTGCAGCTACCAGTAGGAATATTGGAACAAGAAGTCTTTTTGACTCCACTATTCTGGTCCCCTCCTTTGGTCTTTTGCTGTACATGTAATTTATCAACCGAAGCAGGTAAGCAGTCTGGATGACGCTGGTTAAGACTCCGATAACCGCCAACCAACTCAAATTCGCTTCTATAGCAGCAGTGAACACCAGGAATTTCGCGGTAAATCCGCCCAGAGGAGGGACACCTGCAAAAGATAGCGCTGCCAGCAACAAAGCCAAGCTTGCGAAAGGCATTTTCCAGCCTATCCCAGAAAAGTCTTCGAGTGTTTTGAAACCGTGGCGGTTGATTAGACCTACCGCCATAAACGACAGAGCGGTAGTTATTCCGCCGATTAAGAAGAAGTAGAGATTGCCCGTGAGACCGATGGCTGTGACACTTGTTATCCCGATTAGATTGTATCCTACATCTGCGACACATATGTTCGCTATCAGAGTCTTCACGTTGTCCTGAATTAATGCAAATAGATTACCAACTATCATGGTTAACGCTGACATTACTGCTAACATTATTGTCCAATCTAGCACGCCAGGTGGCGTGAGAATAAACACGAGGACTCGGATGAGTACATAATAGCTTCCTTGATCAATGAGAGCGGATAGAAAAGCAGACGAGGAAGAGGGAGCAGCGGTATAAGCATCCGGGAGCCAGAAATGGAAAGGCACAATTGCAGATTCAATGGCGTAGCCAGCAGCTATGAAGATGAAGGCAATAATGAGCAGCTGCTTGTCAGCCAGAATTGTCAAAGCCTGCTTTACAGCCCAAAAGTTGAGGGTGCCTGTTAGCCCGTAGACTATTGAGAGCCCGAAAACAATGAAAGCCGAAGCTATGATTATCATCACCAAATACTTCAGAGTAGAGTTAAAGGACACTCGACTTTTTCTGTAGATCATTAGAAAACTTGAACCAGCCGCCGCTGCCTCCCAGAAAATGAAAAGTGTGAGAAGATCTCCTGAAAAAACCGCGCCCATTAATGATGCTGTCAGAATAAGCATGATGGCAAGGTATCTTTCAGACGGTCTTTTTTCAAAGCCTATGTAGAAGACGCTGTAGAAAACAACAATCGCACTAACCGCAATGAAAAGCACAGCCATATAAATTGAAATTGCGTCGATCATGAAACCACTGGAAAGCGAAGCAAAGGGTGTGTCAGTCAAAGTTATGTTTAGAAATGGCTGGGGTGACGGCAAACTGTAGTACTTCGAGGCCAGGTTGGCTACAGCGGCTCCAGAAACGAGAAAAACGGCTGAAAACCACACCACAACTAAAGCGACCTTCCTCTGGCTTTTTCGGATAATTCTGAAAACAGGAACTGTCAAGAGTGCAAAGGCAACCAAGCTGACTATGGGTAAAGAAACGTCGAAAACATCAACCATCAACGTTCACCAGCGTCAGACAAAAGTCACCGTATTAATCAAATCAACGAAGAAAGTGGGCCAAATTCCCAGAACAATCACGAAAATCACAAGGATAGCCATCGCCAATTTCATCCAGTTTGGAACATCCACAATCTTCTTTTCCTTATTCTTTGCCTGACCCAGAAAAACGCGAGAGATATACCGCAATGAGTAGGCAAGTGAAAATACGGTGGCTACAAGCATAAATACTGTTGGCAGAAGGTAGAATCCATCTACACTAATCACTTCAAAAGCGCCGACAAATATAAGAAACTCGCTGATGAAACATGCAAACGGCGGCGCTCCCGCTATGCTCAGAGCGGCTATCGTCGAGGACACAGCGGTAAAAGACATTTTCCCTGCAAGACCACCCATCTCACGAATATCTCTTTCCTCAGTCTGATGCATTACGGAACCTGCCGAAAGGAAGAAAAGCCCCTTGCTTACTGCGTGACTTATCAAGTGAAGTATGGTGCCAGTAATAGCTGCAGTAATAACAACTGCACCACCGATTGGGGACGCTGAAGGAAAGAGAGAAAGCCCGAACATCACGTAACCCATGTGGGCAATGCTTGAGTACGCGATTATTCTCTTTATGTCGGTTTCAACTAGTGCAATGAAAGAGCCGAAAAACGCCGAGATTACGCCGAAAACCGTCAAACCGTGGAGGAAATCGATACCGAACGTGGTTCCAGCCACTGCTGGAAAAACTGTAGCCAATGACAAACGCAGTATTGCGTAAGCGCCAGCGCTTATTATGACCCCGCTTAGAAGAGCGGACATCGAGGACGGAGCTTCAGAATGAGCATCAGGTAGCCACATATGAACGGGAACAACAGCCATCTTGACAGCGAATCCCGCAGTGAACGCGAGTAAAATCCACCTTGCGATATCTGGAACCCCCATCAATGCTGCCTGCGCTTGGAACATATCTGTAACACCAGTAACCATGTATATTGCACCTATGCCCAGGAGCACGAAAACCGCGCCGGCATGCGTAAAAACAAAAAACTTGAAGGCTGCACGATATGGTTCTCGATAACCCCAACCGCCTATTATGAAGTAGGCAGGAACAAGCATTAGTTCCCAACAGAAATAGAAGAGTAAGAGATTTGAGGTTATGAAGACACCTACGAGCCCTATCGATAGCAATGACAAAAGAGCGTAATAGACTGCAAGATTCTTTTTTCCTTCCATGTAATTTATCGAGAAGAGGGAAGCCACCAAAATCAGGACTGAAGTGATTATTGCCATAGACGCGCTTATGCCATCCACGAAAAGCGTGAACTCCGATTGTAGCATGGGAATCCAATAGTAAGATTCTATGTATCTGTGGTCTGCACTATTCAGAATTGTTGGAACAGTAGTCAAAACCAATCCTATGTTAGCCAAAGCTATTAAGGCCACCAATATTGCAGCGGCCTTAGAAGACTTTCTTCCAGCTACATAAGCTAACGGAACGCCCAAGGTGGGCAGCAAAAACACCAATAGCAGAGAATATGCCATCATCATACACCTATTGTCAGTAATATCAATACCAGAATCAATATAAAACCAAGCATCGCTGCAGCTATGTAATGCTGCAGGGACGTCGAAGGCAACTTTTTCATTTGAGAAGCGCCTCGCATCGTGCTTCGAGCCAGCATATTCAGGAGTTCATCAGCCAAAACATCAAGGTGGTTATGAACTGCAACCGCAATAACTATGGCTGACCAACCAACGATTGTGGGGATCTTGTTAAACAAAACGACTTCTACAAAGCGAACGCCCTTGGAAAAGGCGACTATTGCTTTGGCTACGATTTTTTCGTAAAGGTCGTCGAAAAAGTAACCATGACTTAGGATTTTTTGAAGTGGATTTGAGCTGCTGCGGAACTTGTTCATAATTGAAGAGCTCTTGTAGTATGTTAGATATATAATTGCGCCGGTGGGAACAAGGAGAGATAGGAAAATAGGTGTTTCAAGACTTAGAAAGGAACCTGCCAGACTAAGTTCGGCTTCGACTTGCATGAAACCTCCCAGCCACGGTTGAACGAAACCCCAAACTACGCACAAAACCGCTAGAATAGCGGCAGGATATAGCATGAGCTTGGGGGCTTCGTGAGGATGAAGTTTTTTAGCGTTTTCCGATTCCTCACCCATAAAGGTGAGCTTCATAAATCTTAGACTATATGCGAAGGTCAGCATCGTTGTAGCGTAGATCAAGATTACCTGCCAGATGCTTCCGGTTTCTGTTAGGCTTGTGATTATGAGACCTTTGCTGAAGAAAGCAGCGAAGGGAGGAAGCCCGCTTGTCGTCAAGATCATGACAAGGCTTAGCCCAAATGTAATCGGCATAGCTTTCCTCAAGCCACCCATCAATCTCATGTCACGCGTTCCGAGAGCATGAATAATGCCTCCCGCTAGCAGGAAGCCTAGCCCTTCGAAGAAGGCGTGACTGACCATGTGAAATAAGCTCGCGAACCAACCCAAAGAAGAATCTAGAGAGACTGCCCCTAACGCTGCCATCATGAACCCTAATTGGCTGATCGTCGAATACGCTAGCACTCCCTTTATGTCTGGAGTGTGCAAAGCCAAAGTTGCTCCCATGAAAGCTGTCAAAACCCCAATCCAAGCCACCACAGGCAAAAAAAATGGAAGGTTTAGCGCTAAAGGACCTAAGATAAGTATCAGTCTCGCGATTAAGTAGATACCTGCTTTCACCATTGTGGCCGCATGCAAAAGCGCACTGACAGAAGTAGGAGCTTCCATCGCACTGTACAACCAAGTATGTAGTGGAAGTTGTGCAGATTTGGCTATTGCACCACCTAAAGTGAGAAAAGCTATGGCTGTAAGGGTCGGAATCGGTATTGTTCCAATGTTTGCTATCGTGTATCTAAACGAAAAAGACCCCAAGCTGGCATAGAGCAAGCCAATTGCAGCAAGCAAGCTTATGTCGCCTATTCTAGTCATCAGAAATACTTTGGCGCCGGCACGAATGGACTCTGGACGCTTGTACCAGAAAGATATGAGAGAATAGGAGCACAGGCCCACCATTTCCCAAAAGATAAACAGCTGGAGGAAATTGTCTGATATGACCAAGCCTATCATTGAGCCGATGAAAAGGAGCAGGAAGAAGTAGTAGCGAGTTAACCCTTCTTCTCCTTTCATGTAACCCAAAGAATACACAGCTATGATTAGACCAAAGAATGCCACTAGAACCGTGAACAAGACGCTTAAGGGGTCAATGAAAACGCCGGCGCTTATTCCCGAAGACGGAATCCAATTTACAAAGGAACCAAGTGGTATTCCTTGGGTACCTGACAAGACATCGAAAACCAAAGTAAAAGCCATTGATGAGGTAACTAAACTCATCAAAACCACAAAATAGTCGCGGGCTTTGGCGCTGAAACGTGCAATCGGCAGTACAAAAAGGCTCGAAATCAGAGGAACTATCCATACGAGCCACGAGGTTAGATCGGACAGCACTTAGGCTTCAACCTCTTCCTCTTCCTCAGCCATTTCTGCTAATCTGCCAATATCGCTTGTTCCATACTTTCTGGAAACGATTACCAACATGGACAAGATGACACCACTTACCGCGGTGTCGGTCGAGAAAGCAAGAACTAAAAAGGCTTCACCCAGACCAACGCCGAGTGAAGAGGCGAGCAAAACAAAATTCAGTGTGGCTGCTAGAGCGATCAACTCAACAGATACAAACACTTTCAGAAGGTCACGCTTTGTCAGCAAGCCGTAGATCCCGATGAGAAGCATCACCAATGATAGAATGACGAAATCCATTACCGGTCACCCATTTTTCTATCGTACAAGACAATGGCAATGCCCACAGCAACCGTCATCATGACTAAACCCTGGAGGACAACGTCAGGCGCCCTAAATGTCCATAGGGACTCCTCGAAAGAAATACCATAGCCCGTTGCCGTTGTCATTGGAATTGAGAAGAAAATCGCGGGCAAAGAAAGAAGTAAGCCCACAAAAAGAACTGCTACTACACTTTTCAGCGGAGTCTTCTTTTTGTATTTTTCGCTCAACATTTCCCCGGATAGAAAGAGGACTGCCAAGGTTCCGACGCCCACAGCAAACTGAAAAATGGCCACATACACCGCTCCATTCAAGGTGAAAACCATCGCGGTTAAGAAGAAAGCTCCAGCAAGAGCCGCAACCGAATAGATAGCTTCCTCGAAAAAAATCGCCAAGCAGGCAGAGATTATTAGTCCCGCAGAGAGTATTTCTATAATTATTTCTGTAACCATTATTGCGCACCGCTTACATTCTGCAAACTGCTTTCAGGTTTTATTACCAAGGTAGATTTATCAATTACCGCTAACTCGAAGAATACTGAGCTTTTTATAGCGTTTCTAGGACAACTTTCGGCGCATTGGTAACAGAAAACGCATAGATCTAAGTGGAACAAGGGCCTCCGTTTTCCATCAACCTCAACCATCTCTATGGCTTTGGCGGGGCAATCTCTCGAGCATAGTCCGCAGCTTACGCATAAGCTTATGTCGAACACTTGTTTGCCTCTGAAGTCATCGGGGACTTCTGCTTTCACAAAAGGATATTTGCAAGTCGCAGGTTTAGTAAATAGGTGTGAGAACACTCTTTTTATCATAGGTGAAACGGTTAGTTTTCTTGCCATTTTAGATCACCAAAGGATAGACCCATGTAACCATCGCAATAGTAAGAGCAAGTGACACTATCGAAAGAGGGAGTAATATTCGCCAGTTGGCTGTCAAAACCTGATCGATCCGCAATCTTGCAAAGAGGCAGGTAATGTATTCAGTCAGCACCACAACACCAAGCACTTTGAGTACAAACCAAAGGCTGTACCAGAACTCGGGAAATCCGAAGAAAACTGGGCCATAAGGACCGCCAAGGAAGAATGTTACGACGAGTGCTGCGCCTAGGACTATTTGTACGTCTCTTGTAAGATGGAGAAACGCCAGTCTGCCTCCTCCGTATTCAGTCTCTAATCCGCCAACCACTTCGCTTTCGGCATGGGGAATGTCAAAGGGATCTTTCTCAAGTTCGGCTTGGAGCGTTATTATGAATAGAACAAAAGCCCAAGGCGTCAATATTATGAACGGTATGAACTTGTACTGGCTTAACGCAATTACCGAAAGTGCCAAATTTCCTGCCAAAAAAGCAGGAGTTAACGCTAGAAGGAATAGCGGAATGTCATAACCTAAAAATTGAGTCAGAACTCTGGAAGCCCCTATGGCTCCATATGGATTTGATGAAGCCCATCCTGATACGAACAAGAGAAAATTTGCTATCGTAACTAAGGCCATTACGAAAATCAAATCTCCGGCAAAGCCGGAGCTAGATATGGCGCTGGAGCCGTCGATTGGCAAGAAGCAAATTGCGAAAACCATGATCGAAAAGGCTAAGACTGGCGTAATCCTGAAGAATCTCTTCTTGGCATTGGTTGGTACGATCTCTTCTTTAGATAGCAGTTTGATCAGGTCTGCTAGAGGCTGAAGTATACCAGCTGGACCTGCAACGGCGGGACCGACACGGTTCTGCATTCTTGCTTCAATTTTCCTTTCTACCCAGTCACAGAAAAGGGTGAAGAAGAGGATGAATGTAAAACCTGGAAACACGAGCACTCGGAAAAAAAGCCAAAAATCTATCACTCGTTTTATCACCTGTCTGTGCACGAAAAACAAGGATCTAGACTAACGAAGTTGGCAGGGACGTCTGCTATGCTTCCTCCAATAGCGGTTTTGAGGAAGGCTGGTATGTTAGCGAAAGTGGGAGTGCGCACTTTGACACGCTCTGGATATGCCGTTCCGTTGCTCTTGACATAGTGAAATAGCTCTCCTCGTGGAGCTTCTACTCGATTGACAGCTTCGCCTGCCACTACAATTCTTGGAACTCGGACTCTATAGGGCCCACTTGGCATGTTGTCAAGCGCATATTCAATGATGTTTATGCTTTCGTCAATCTCATCAAGTCGAACAATCAGCCTCGCAAAAGTATCTCCTTCCGTGCGGGTAATAATCTTGAAAGGAATTTCACCGTAAGCTGCATAAGGTTCATCTTTGCGCACATCGGTGAGCACACCCGAGGCTCTGGCAACCGGACCAACCACGCAAAGTTTTATTGCATCATCTTTTGAAAGTATTCCAACGTTCTGCGTTCGCATTTTCAGCGAACGCTCATTCCTGTACAGGTTTTGATAAAAATCCATCTTTTTCCTCAAAATGGCGAGTTGAGTTTTGATTTTTGGTACGTCCTCTTCCTTCAGGTCCCTACGCACACCGCCTATGGTCATTGAGGAGGAGATAACGCGGTTTCCGGTGAGAAGTTCAGTTAGATCCATTATAGGCTCTCGATCCCGCCACATGTATTGGAAAAGTGTTTCATAACCAATTTCCAGCCCAGCGTGACCCAAAACTAGAAGGTGGCTGTGAAGTCTATTTAATTCTAGAATTATCGTGCGGATATACCTGGCTCGATCTGGCACTTCAGTCTTTAGGATCTTCTCAACAGCTCCGACAAAGGTCAAAGCATGGCATGAATTGCATATTCCGCATATTCTTTCAATTAGGTAAACGTCCTGCAAATATGTGCGTTGTTCAGCAGCTTTTTCAACCCCTCTGTGAACGTAGCCGATTCGGGGTTCTACATCCATTACCGTTTCGCCATCGACTTTTAAGGAAAACTTTTCCGGCTCTAAAAGAGCTGGATGCTGTGGACCGACGATAATGTTAACCAACCGACTGTCCGTTTGCGATTGTTGCATCTTTACTTCAGGTTGAGTGTTACATTGAGAGTCGGCCAGTTTAGAAGAGACACCTTCAAGCTTCGCGTCTTTTCTGAGCGGATAGAGGTCTTTAGGCCAATCTTCGGGAAGAACAAGTCTACTAAGGTTTGGGTGACCTTCAAAGACCACCCCTAAGAGATCCGCAGCCTCTCGCTCATGAAAATTAGCGCCAGGAATGATGTCAGTTATTGTCGCGATTTTCGGGTCTTCCTTTGACACTTCCGTCTTAACGGTTACCACTAACCCTTTCGTTCGAATATGGTACATCAGGCCTATTTTTTCCCCGAGATCTAAACCTGTGAGTGCAATGATACATGCTCCGTCGTCGTTTTCCAGAAGAATTTGGATTACTTTTCTGTTCAAGGCTGGCTCAATTTGGATTGTGGCTTTTCCCAATTGATCTGGCAGAATATTCCCTACAGCACCTATTTTATGCTGTAAAACTGAAACTAGAGAGTCTTGGTCAGGCACTGGCACTTGTTTTGGCCTCCGGTTTCGATGATTCTAGGAACTTAGAAGTTTTACCACGCCGTCAATTATCGCTTCTGGTTTCGGCGGGCATCCTGGGATGTAAGCGTTTACAGGAACGACTTTATCTACACCGCCCAGCACAGTGTAGTTCCCCTTGAACACGCCACCTGAGCAAGCGCAAGCTCCAATCGCTACTACAAACTTGGGTTCTGGCATTTGATCGTATATGCGCTTTAGCCTTTCTGCGCATTGTCTTGTAACTACCCCTGTGGTTAGAAGCACGTCTGCGTGTCTTGGTGAGGGTTCGAGTTTTATGCCGAACCGTTCCACGTCATAGCGTGGAGTCAGAAGGGCTACCACTTCTATGTCGCATCCGTTGCATGCGCCGCTGTTAAAATGAAGTACCCAGGGTGACTTTAGGCGAGCCCACATGGTCAAGCTTTTCATTAGTCTCTGCCTCCTTCAAAAAGAAGTAGACTTGAAGCAAGCATCATGAAGAGGTAAAGAATTAGAAGCAGCGGATTTGTTCCGGGCGGCGTTAATGCGGCGAAAGCCAGGAGCAATACAGCAGAGTCGAATATTACAAAGTATATCAAGAACCGATAGAGTGAGACATTTACTCTTAACCCGCTGAAAACAACATTTTCTCCACAAGCATATGTTGAACGTTCACTCTCGCTCTGAACCGGTTTTGGCGAAACACGTCTCCCCAGTGAGTATATGACTGAGGCAGTCGCCAAGATCAGGATGAATGCGATTATCGACTCAACTAGCAATTAATATTCCTCCTTCTTAGTTACCAGTTCCGTCCGCCACCCCAACTTCAAAGAATCTATGATTGCGATTTACGCACTTAAGGATATGTATGTCTTTTCCGAAATCTTTGGCTGCCCCCTGTCTATTACCCACACAAACGTTGGAAACTCGTTCAAGATTACATGTGACTACAAGTAACCTTTTTGAGGCGAATCGAGTTACGTCTCCTTCCTTATCTTCTGCTTCAAGTCTCGTATTTGTCGCTTCCGTGAACACGAAATATCTCTTCAAGAGAACCGAACAGAGATTTAAATCTTGATGGTCAAAGCTTGGATGAACAATGGTTCTTAAGCAGGAATAGCTAATTCACGAAGAGCTCAATAATTGGGATATTGGAACAGAAGACAGCTACTTTGTGTCCTCTGTTCTATGCCGCATACTGTCAAAGAATACGTCAAGCTGAAAAATCCCTGTTGAAGTTGACGGAATGACCGAAAGTAACTCGTATGTTCTCACCCACAGAGCCGAATGACTTCAGTAGACATGTAGAATCAAGTCCCCTGACAAATAGGGTGTACGACGTATACTCACGAATGGTTTGAAAGATTAGTCGTTCTATTTTCATTATGATGGACTACAACGGGGGAGCACATCACTTGAGACTTAAGTTGGCAAGCCACGTTAGGAAAAGAGCCAATTTTTTTTCTTGCTCAGAAGGGAGAAATTGAGAGCCTTAAGCTTGTCTCGGTTCTATCGGCTCCGCATGATCAGGGTGTTCCCCATGCCACCTTCTCTCTAAGTATAGAATCCCTGCTACCAGTCCTCTTATACCTATTGTGAAAACAAGAAGAATGAACTCTTCATAACTTCTGGCAATGACAGTCTTTATGACTTCGGCGCCAATAAAGATTTCAAGGCTGACCGTCAGGTATCTAGCCCTGGGGAGACCAGCAAACGGTTGAAATGGAGCCTTGATTTTGGATTTCACATACCTGGACGTAACCAGAATTGAACCGAGAACAATCAGTCCAGCTCCAATCAAGTATAGAATGTTTATTGCTGTCGTAAGAATGACAAAAATTGTGTCTTCGAAGACTGTAACAAAATCGCTCTGGATGTAACCATAGACGCCGACCAAAATTGCCGCAACAAAAAGCGTTCCTACTATCGCTAGTCCTGTAGCGCTTACTCTCTTCGTTTCCATGATATTCGCCTAATTTACGGTAGAATCATGCCGGGTGATAGTTGTTGTGTTGCTTGGCTTAATATTATTTGTGACGTCCAACTCAATTCAAGCTTAATTGTATCACAAATATCAATCGATCCCTGACTTGCCGAGTTACATTCATATCGGCTACAACGATACCTATGATCGACATCTCCCAACTGTCTCTAGCTTGAATCATCCACTGATTTGAACAACTTCAGACTGTAATTTGCTATATTACGAGTTCTGTTTTATAACTCTTAGGTATATTATCGAGCTTCAGAGCACTTAGTCCTCAGCGGTGGGCTATAAAATCTGAGAACGTCTCAGATTACTGACAAAACCTTCTCGGCATAACTCGTCGATTGAACCTGACAAGATCCCGGAAAAAAGACTTGAGCTTGATGGAAAGAGAAGAGTAGCCCTTGAAACCTAGCCCGTCACTCGTGCCCTTAGCGAGTGCGATTCAACTTGGTGCAAACTATGAAAACCCAACTGCCAAGACTCGCTTGTCAAATATGTTTTAACGGTTCATGTTCTTTAACGGTGGATTCTAAAACCATTTTTACCAACAGCATAATGCCTAAAGAACCCATCAAAACCACTATTGAGACTGATATGAAAGCCCAAAATTTATCCAAGAAATCCATCATCATCAAAACCGGCAGACTCAAAAGCAGCGGAAGCAACAAAAAGAACGCACACGAAAAAACATCATTCTTTATCCTACGTATCGTTTGTTTTATTCTAGTGTGTAGGTCAAGAGCTTCTTCAAGTCTTTGCTGCTGTCTCTTTTTCTCGGCAACCACAAGTTCATCTTCTTTCAGACGAGTATTAGCGTAGTATTTTTTAGTAAGAGTCTCGCTTCTGATGTCAGTCTCGAGCGAGGATGTCCATTCTGGATAGCTCCAGCCCATAGTCTGAGAAATATAATTCAACGTGGCTTGTTCAAGCGAATGATTTCGGTTCTCAAGACTCTGAATCCGGAAAATAATTACTGCTATGGCTACTGATCCAAGTTGAGATAAACCCTGAATAATATCGTCGTGGACTGTGACCGCCGTACCTTTGGTGAAACTGGAGAAACCAACCGCATAGTAGTAGACGATTACCCCTGCGATGATTAGGAGAATTGAAAATATTATGATAAATATTCTATTTCCAGATTCAAATATTGCGGGCATAGTTTATGATTCCCTGAACACTATTTTAGTCTTAGGGTTAAGATTCTTGGATAACTGGAGCTCAAAAAATGATTTGCATGACAATTGGAAAAAGCATGATTAAGCACACGAAACGTTCGAAGATGATTCTGAAAAGTTTAAATCAATCCTGGAAAGAGAGTAAGCTAGTTATTTCGGCATTTACCTCGTGAACTGAAATGAATTCTTCGGAAGTCCTTATAGAAGCACACAATCTGACGAAGAAATTTAATGATTTCGTGGCAGTGGATCATATAGATTTTGAGGTCTATAGGGGCGAGTGTGTTGGTTTCTTAGGACCTAATGGTGCAGGAAAAACTACTACGGTGCGAATGATTTACTGCTTTCTGCCCCTGACCGAAGGTTTATTATACGTGGCTGGAATGGACGCTCCCACAAAGTCTCGTGACATCAAAAAAATAGTCGGTGTAGCCCCTCAAGAGGATAACCTAGATCCAGACTTCACCGTGATCAGGAACCTTGAGGTTTATGCGCGTTACTTTGACATCCCGAAAACTGAAGCCGCAAGAAGAGCCGCTGATTTGCTGAAATTCTTTCAACTCGAAGAGAAACAAACAAAGTTAATTCAGGAACTCTCCACAGGTATGAAGCGACGGCTAATCATAGCACGAGCATTGATTAATGAACCCCAGATTCTTCTCTTGGACGAGCCGACCACAGGATTAGATCCCCAGGGCAGACATATCGTGTGGGACGAAATTCGCTTCCTAATGAAACGAGGTGTGACCATTATTCTAACCACTCATTACATGGAGGAAGCGGCTACTTTATGCGACAGAGTTCTAGTAATGGACAACGGCAAGATAATCGAAACAGGCTCGCCTAAAAAGCTCGTTAAGAAACATGTGGGCGAAGAGGTTTTGGAAATGGCATTTGATGAAACCACGTTGCATACGCTCAAAGACGAATTACCCGACGCTCGCATCGAAATCTACGGTGACCAAATTCGCGTGTTTACCAATCAACCACATGGCAGTTTTGAGAGACTAGCAAATAAATTTCCAGGTCTGCCGATAAGTATTCGCAATGCCAACTTGGAAGACGTCTTCCTAAAGTTAACGGGGAGAAAATTGCGGGAATGACAACAAACAACAACCGCATGTCAAACCGTCCCCTGTTACCCCAGCTCACGTACCGAGTTTGGAGGGTTTGGCGGAGGAATTTTGATGTTTTCGCCAAAACAATCTTTGTCAATTTTCTGCCAGCACTCCTGGAACCAATCTTGTACCTTGCGGCATTTGGAGTTGGTTTGGGCACTCTCATTACGGGCACGATTGAAGGAAGCTCATATATTCAATTCATTGGCCCAGGTTTAATCTCAATCGCCATAATGTATGGCAGTTTCTATGAATGCACGTACGCCTCTTTTGTGCGAATGTATTTCCAGAAGACGTTTGATGCAATAATTGCCACACCCATCAATTTGGACGAAGTCATAGCCGGTGAGCTATTGTGGGGTGCAACACGCGCGACTATCAATGGAACAATAGTCCTCGCAATAGTTGCAGCTTTTGGTTTGGTTTCGAGTCCGTTTGCATTCTTAGTGCCAGTACTTGCATTCTTAGGTGGACTGTTGTTTGCTTCTCTGGGCATGTGTTTCACGGCACTTGCAGCGAATATTGACTTTTTCAACTTCCCATCGTTCTTATTCATTACGCCCATGTTTCTGCTCAGCGGTACTTTTTTCCCTTTGACGGTCTTGCCCGGTGCACTTCAGACAGTAGCCTTAGCCGTTTTGCCACTTACTCACTTGGTTAATTTGACAAGGGGGCTTGTGCTGGGAAGAATGGATTCTTTCCTAGGTCTCAGTCCTGAAGTGCTGGCTGGTCTAAGTGTCGTTTGGATGACCTTTGTTGCACTGTTTTTCTTTATCTTGTCTATTTTCTTAATGAGAAGGAAACTCATCAAATAGATAATCAGCTGAAACTGTACTCTGATCATATGTGCAATGATAGCTCAGTACGTTGCTATTCCCTTTCACTTTCCCCCAAGCATCAATTTTTTTCTTAACTCGTGGCGCGCGGTGACAAATCAATGTCCGCGAAATTGATTGTAAGGCTTTTAACCTGATGATTTCGTATTATAGACACAGACAATTAGAGAGGATGTCCTTGCGCATAGTGCTAAGAATCGGCGGTTCTGTTGTAGCCTCACCCGTCAATACGAAACTAATGAGGGAGTATGCTGATCTAGTGAAGAAACTCAGAGCGCAAAACCATGAAATCTTGGTGGTTGTTGGCGGGGGGTCACTTGCTCGAGAGTTTATTTGCTTCGCAAAAGAGCTGGGACTTAACATGCAGGCGCAGGATGAAATCGCGATTTCAGTTTCGCGACTTTTCGCTCAGCTTTTTCTTGAAAAACTTGGGGAATATAGTTGTGAAAAGGTAGCAATAACACTTGAGGACACAGCCAATTGTTTGAAAGAAGGAAAAGTAGTGGTCATGGGTGGTCTGAAACCGGGAATTACAACAGACGCAGTTGCAGCTTTAGTTGCTGAACACGTGAATGCTGACTTGGTTGTTAAAGGCACAGATCAGGAAGGTGTGTATGACAAGGATCCGAGAAGTCATGCAGATGCGGTAAAGCTTGACCGTTTGTCTTATAATGATTTGGCAAAGGTCTTTTCCGAAAGCAAGCATAAAGCGGGAATTCATCAAATCATAGATCCCGAAGCTGTCAAAGTTTTAAGTCGCAAGCCCATGAAATTGATTGTTGTAAACGGTTTTAGAACTGAAAATATTCTTGAAGCTCTCGAAGGTAGAAGTGTTGGTACAACGATAAGTTGAGCGGCATTCAATATGTTCCGACCTCCAAGTTTAAATATCACATTTGATATCATAGTTGAGGTCAATGGTGATATTTGTGTTTGCTCAAAAGAAATGGTTACGGCACACTGCCATGGTCCCTAAAGGCTTCATACGTTATCATGTTCTCGAAACGCTTAACGAGAGGCCCAGGTCGGGGTCTGAGATAATGAGTGAAATCGAAAAGCACACAGGCGGATTTTGGAAACCAAGTCCTGGTTCAATATATCCGCTGTTGGCGCGGCTCCAAGAGAAAGGTTACATAAACGAGTTGTCTGCTGAAGATGGACTGAAACGCTACGAGCTAACAGAGCATGGAAGATTGCTGCTCGATGAGCAGGAAAAAATCAGAAGAAAATTCAGGCAGGAAGCAGGTTTTCTTCCAGGTTCCTTCTTCGATAGCTTTCTCATGAAAATTCCAGCGGAAAAAACTATTGAAATTCAAAGTTGTATGAAGCGTTTAGGCATAGCGATATTTCACTTAGGCAGTACACTGGAAAAAAAGTACTCCGAGCAAATTCTGGATGAATCTCTC
>CAYSOZ010000010.1:4222-16759 GCA_964432815.1 uncultured Candidatus Bathyarchaeia archaeon | reverse complement strand
GAGAGTTTCGGGATCAATCATGTAACTGCTTAATTCTTGAACATTCTCAATCAAAACCAAGCGTGGATCTACACCCTCGATTCCAGTTAAAGTTTTTAGTCCTTGAAAGCCCTCATCAGGCAACGCAAACCTTTCATCGGAATAATCGAAGTTCGAGTTTCCATTTTCTCCGAAGAATTTCGATAATAAAAGAATATACTGATCACCCATGATATTGTGAGCTAGCAGAACATTATCTACGCCGACCGCTTTCGCCACCCACAGTTTCGTAGTGTCCTCAGCAATTATGCCTCCCGAAAGCGCAACTGTCAACAAAACAAAAACTATCGAAAGCAAGACAATGATCCTGATAGTGGCTGAACCCCGACGAAATAAGCTCCTGGAAGAAATTCTGAGGACTAACCCAGACTTTGACAACGGCTTAAACTTTTTTGCAATGCCTAGACTGAAATACTGCATCGGCGACAACGCCTTCAATGGCGACAGTCTGGCAGCATCCAGAAGTGGTTTTACCCCGAATGCAAGCGATAATGCAAAAAAAGAGAAAAAGACCAATGGCGCAAACCAGTAGTTTGGAGATTTCTGATAAATACTAAATTGAAGAACATTACTTGCAGCGAAGTCGGCCACAAATCCTAAGACCACACCCAAAACACATCCTAAGACTGTTACGATGAGAAGTTCCGTCATGAAATAGCCGAATACGAGCCCGTTAGGGCATCCGACGGCTTTCATTAAGCCGAAGTCTCGCGTTCTTTGTTTCATCATCAAGAAAACAATGAAGCTTGTTATAACTGCGCCAATAGCAAAAATCAAAAACGCAAGAAAAAGCACAAACTGTCCCAAGACAGTGGACAAGCCATACGTCAAAATTTCAACATGCGCTGTTATTCCGAAGCCCAAACGCTCGCTAAAAAGCAGTAGGGAAAGTGTGGAAGAAACGACTACAGTAAGAATGACAACGACTAAGCTTGTCTGAAGTTTTCTGCGTAGCAGATCATTTATCGGAAAATAGGCACTACTCATTCTGGCTCACTAATTTTCCATCTTCCAAGCAGATTTTCTGGTCCGCTAAACGCACTATCTCCGCGTCGTGTGTTGAAACTATGACAGTCTTTCCCATTGACTTCAAAATCTGCAAAATCTCAGTTATTTTTTCCCCGTTCTTTGTATCCAAATTGCCGGTAGGCTCATCTGCGAGAAACAATCGCGGATCATTAGCTAATGCACGAGCGAATGCCACACGTTGTTGCTCCCCTCCGCTTAATTGTGCGGGAAAATGGTTTGCCCTTTGCCCCAAACCCACCATTTCTAATAATTCAGTCACTCGTTTTGTTATTTCTTCCTCGGGTCGTCTACGCCACTCCATCGGAAACGCAACGTTTTCCGCTACCGTCAAGGTTGAAACGAGATTGTAAGATTGGAATACAAAGCCGAGTTCGTTGCAGCGAAACTCAGCCAATAGATCCTCGTCAAGTTCGTTTACGTTTTGACCCAAGACTTCTATTTGTCCTCCTGTAGGTTTGTCAATTCCGCTGATAAGGTTTAGAAGTGTTGTTTTTCCTGAGCCTGAGGGCCCGCACAAGGCGACAAAACTGCCTTTTTTCACGCTGAAGCTTACATCTCTCAAAACCTCGATCTCGGATGAACCCATCTGGTAGATCTTGCAGAGACCAACTGCCACAACGGTGTAGTCAGGATTTTCAGTCAACACATTCCATCCCTGATCAAGGTCAAGCTACATTGTATTATCAATGCATTGCAGCTTGACACTAATAATGTGTTTTCAGAGATAATATTTTCTCAGAGGAGCGCTAATAGTCCTTCTCCAAACTGAGGTTTCCCCTATCGCGTTTGAGAATTCTGATTTTTTCCGGAAGCCGGTTCTTCTCCCATTCATCCCAGCCGATTTCCTTGAAAAGCCATTTTTTCCCCAGGTGAGCTGCTACCACTGCATGTTTGTGTATCTTGTCCCCAGGGATGAGTTCGTTAAGAAATCTGAAGAGCTTGTCAACCTGCTGCTTCGGAAAGTAGGCGTAGTAACTAGCATTTTTGACCTCAAAGGCATAAGTATGCTCGCCTTTCCTCGCCATAATGTCTGGAAGCGGATTCAGACTCGGGTTGCTGACAGGTACCCGCACGGCGTTGTAACTATTCTTCTGCAAAAGCTTCACGAGAACTGTCTCACTATAGAATCCTCTCTTCCGCCATCGACGAAGTCTGACTTTGTCAATTTCCTTGACAGACTTTTCCCCCAGCTCATTTATAGTCTGAGGAGGTTAAACAATAAAAACAATTGGATATGGCACGGGAGCAGTGGGTTTCGTTTATGCTATTGTATACGGTGTATTGTAGGATCTGACTGGTGGAGTCTGGTTGCTTGGTGTGGCATAGCGTAATACCTATGCAACCAAAATTACCGATGCAGGTGAAACCAACATTCGACATTTCAAAATCGCGGTCGTTTAGACTGCACCAGGAGGTGCAAACATGCACACTCAGCCAAAAGAAGCATGAATTTGCCTTCTAACCGAGTCAAAAGATATAGTCTTTAGAACGTTGTGCGCTGAGTTTTTGGGAAGCTCGCAGTTTGCTGTATACAAAAGCATCAACTCAGCATCCATCAAAGCCACAGTATGGAACACTAAGGCGCGTGAACTCGACCAAGTTGAGAGTTTGGGCCCGGCCACAAGCTTGCTTAAGTCCGAGTAACAAATTGACAAGCTTCTATCTTAGATGGGGTTCAAGTGTCCTGTAGACGCCGAAAACAAGGCGAGGTTTCGAAGAACGTCGAACGATTGCTCAAAAATTCTCGCATGGAGATTTTCGACACTATTTATATGAGGCGCCGATATTCTCCATGCCTAAGCCTCTAAGGGCTAGTTGAAAAGCTCAAAATGGGGGTTTTCTGCATTTTCAAGCTGTTTTCAGGCGTTTTGTTTTTTATTTGGTTGTCAAAGTATTGATTGTTCTCCAGAGGTTTCTGCGTTCGAGTTTTTACAGGATGAATTTTTGGTTATTATGGTAGAATAGTTGCAAATAGCACTTTATTTTTTGAAAAGAGCCCAAACAAAACCCGTAGGAAATGGTCCAAAGTTCTTTGAAACGAGATCCCGGAATATTCTTGATTTTGAAATAACCGCTTTAATTGGTACTGGAACAGAGAGTATGGGAGCGATGGCTAGTGGAAGGAATAACTTTTGATGATTTCGGGGAAGGCGTTGAAACCCTTACGCGCAGCGTTCAAGGACGCACAGTAAAAGTGAAGTGGAACTGGGACAAATTCCAGACCACAAAAGGCTTTCCTGTAGACGATAGCATGATTAACTGGGTAATAGGTCAAGAGCAAGCCCTAAGTGAAGGGTTCTTGTGCCTAAGTGAGTGGGTTCACAAGCTTAAACATCTGGAACAGACTCAATGGTACACGAGTTGGAGCAACCCAAACTCACAAAAATCTTCGGCAAAAACTGTGATTAACCCTGGACCCTATCTGCTGCTATTGGGTGACCCAGGAACTGGCAAGTCTCTCCTCGGAAGGGCCTTATCCGAGAAACTTACGCAAGTGTACAAAGAGAACGGCATAAAACTCTTTGACATAGTTGCGTGGAAGAATTCTTCGATGCCTGGTCAACCTCGTGTCTCTATGCACAAGGCAGGAGACGGAAAAAGATTACTACAGTCAGAGCAACGTAAAGAATTCAAACGAAAGGCCACGACTAAAATTGGCCTTAAAGCTATACAAGTTCTAATGTTGAGCATAGGGCTATTCTTGATGGGCTTAGGTCTATACTTTCTTTTTAATTCATGGCAAACGTGGAACGTGAACGGGCAGACCATGGGTGACACAACTTGGCAAGAACTATACAACAACAACTTCTCAGAATATTTTGTTGATCAGTTCATAAGTATAGTTCCTTTGACATTCATCCCAGGAGGAAGCTTAGTTTTCTTCAGCGTTTTCATCTGGTGGTTCTCACGCCTAGGCGGCCTAGGTGGCCTCACCCGCGGTGGAGGAGGTGCACAGCAGAGCGACGTCCCAAAAATGCTTGTTGATAATAGTTCAGGAAACGCTCCTTTTGTTGATGCGACAGGTCATAGAAGCCCGCAACTTTTCGGTTCGGTAGCGTGGGATCCTTTTCAGACAGGAGGGTTAGGAACGCCTGAACATCAGAGGGTTACCGCTGGAGACGTCCACGTGGCTTCGCTCGGAATACTCTACATCGACGAAATTAAAAACCTTGACCCAGAAGAAGCTGTTACACTGTTAACAGTTTTGGAAGACGGACAGCTGCCAATAACTCTTCGAGGGAGATGGCATGGTGGAGACACTGCTGCAATGGCAGTTTCAACGGAACCGGTCCCAGCGATCACGTTTCTCGTGGGTGCAGGCAACTTTGATAGCATAGGCCAGATTCACCCTGCCTTGATGGACCGTATATATGGCTATGGAAAAGTCGTGCGAATGAACAATGACATGCCCAACACAACAGAAAACAGAAGGAAATACGTTCAGTTTATTGCGCAAGAAGTTAAACGCTTCAACCTTCTGCCGTTTAGCCGAGAAGCCTGTGCTGAAATAGTTGAAGAAGGAAGACGACGAAGCAACAAACGCGAGGCACTTTCAACACGATTCAGACCGTTAATTTCGATTGTTAAGACAGCTGCGACTTTGGCCATGAATGAGAACGGTAAGGTAGTTGAGCGACGTCATGTCGTAGAAGCCCTTAGGGAGCATTGTAAGACCATTCAGAAGCAGTTGCTTGAGCATGAGATAAGCGAAAGAGGCAAACTCTTAGAGATTAAACCCGAAGGAACGAAGTTTGGGCAGATTTACGGGTTGGCAGTGGTACACGATCCATATAGCGGAGAGATGACGGGCAATGTCCTTGGTGTGAAAGCTCAACTCGTGAAGAAGAATGAACTTCCGAGAGAAGTGCCACTGAAAGGTTACTATAGAGTTACAGGTGTCGCTAAAGGGCAGAACTTCATATCTGACAGTATCGCCAAAGTCCGAAGCGTGATCCTGCAAAAATACGGAGTCGATATAGCGCAAGATTACCTCTCCCACATCGATTTTGCCCAATCCTACGGTGTAGATGGGCCCTCCGCTGGTGTGACTATGGCAATCTTGTTGTGTTCACTCATCGAAGGGAAACCTGTCCGGCAAGATGTCGCTGTGACAGGGGAGATAAACCTCAGCGTCAGCGACTCCATTCAGATCACAGCGGTAGGCGGAATACACGAAAAAATAAAAGCTGCGGAAGCTTGGGGTTTCAAGAAAGTGGTAATTCCTCAAAAGAATTTCCAACACTCGATTGACGTAAGAGACTATACGATTGATGTTGTGCCGGCAGCTACACTTGATGACTACTTAAAAGAATGTCTAGTGGAACACAATTTACTAAAAGTGCCTCCTCAGAAGTATAAACGCTGACGCAACCGAAATGGGATTGCTTTCTTGGGTCCCTTCATGGGAACGCGTTCCAGAAATATCGCTGCTGTGCATGCATAATACGCTCAACAATCTGCTGGACGACCATGACCTAAACTTAATCAAGTGCGCTTGGTTGTGCTGATAACAACTATGAAAGTGTCATTCACCACCGTTCACCATTCTCACCACATGGCAAACCTGTTTCGCTGTATACAAAAGCATAACCGAAAACAAACTAATTTTGCCTATCTCTGAACTGTTGGGCCTTATTAAGAAAAACTTTTCAGATTGATTCACATATAGAAAAACGTTGGTAAGCCGTTATGTCAACATTCAGAGTTGTAAATATCAAGTATCATTTCTCTACAAAAGGCGCTATGGATTTTGTCGATCTTACAGATGAGATTCAAGGTGCAGTATCCACATCAGGTATAAGAAACGGTTTCGTGCACGTGTTTGCCCCGCATGCAACAGGAATACTCATCATAACCGAAAATGACCCTGCCCTTCTCAATGACATTAAAAATTTTGTTGAAGAAGTAATTCCAAAACGCAGAGAATACCAGCACCCCTCTAATGCTCACGCTCATTTGCGCTCTGTACTGCTTCCTCCAGACAGAACAATTCCGTTGATAGGTGGCCATGTAGAGTTCGGAACTTGGCAGACTCTGTTCTTCGTAGAAATAGACGTCCACCCCAGAAAACGAACAGTGATAATGCAAATCATGGGTGAACAATAACACTTCTTAGTAGTGACAGATGGAACATAAAAAAAACCAAAATCAGAGCACTTTCAGCAAAATTCGCTGCACGCTTCTTTGCTTCGCGATTCGTATACAAGGAGACTGCGTAAAATACCTGGTAATTTAACTGTTCGATGTAATTTCCTTAAATCAGCATTAGATTTTTTCACTATTTAGTTTAAAAGATGTACATACGACAGCATTTCGGCTGTTTGATTCAGAGAAAGACCGAGGCCATTCTTCTTGAAGGGTAACATTCACTGAGTTATGAAGGCTTTCCATGGAAACAAACTGGAAAATCATCAACTTTCAGACCTTGAGAACTTGACTTTCCGTCCAGACAAACGGTTTCCGCAGTTTGGATTTGTTGTTTATAAGGTTCGTCCAAATTCGAAAATTGGCCACGTTATTCGGCCATTGAAGCAAGGTTAGAGCGAGAAATCTGAGAAGCCCTCGGGAAAAAGAGATTAGCGAGCTTAAAGAGGATTTTATCCCTTATCCTCTCTCAGTCCGGATCTTTTTGTATGGACCACGCGGTCTCATTCGCGCTTTCTTTTTGAACTCGAATTTTGAAAGTGGTTTCTCTCCTATATCGTCCGAGCTGACTTCTTCGGTTAGTGGAACGCCGAGAGCATCAGGGAAAATCTCGAGTGTAGCTTGCTCGGAACCTTTTGCAATCATCGCTTCAATTGCTCTCTTTGAATCACCAGGTTTGACATCAATGCCACGCATGGCGTCTAAAAGTATCACTGTTTCGAATCCTAGTTTTCGTGCATCAAGGACCGTATTCACGATACAGTAATCAGTGGCAAACCCTCCTACAAAGATCCGGCGAACTTTTTTTGATGCCAACGTGCTCCCGAGTTCGGCGCTGTCAAAGCTTGAATAGCTTTCCTTATTTGGGTCCATAGCTTTCGAGATAATTACGGTGCCATCAGGAAGTCTGAGGTCTGGATGAAATTTTGCACCTTCGCTATCCTGAATACAGTGAGGTGGCCATGGCCCTCCTTGAGTTGTGAAAGACATATGGTTTGAAGGATGCCAATCACGAGTAGCAAAGACGGTGACGCTGGCTTTTCTGAAAATTCTAATGTAATCATTCAGTATTGGGAGCACCTGATCGCCTTCTGGAACTGGCAAAGCTCCGCCTGGAAGAAAGTCGATTTGAACATCTGTAACTAAAAGTGCATCGGCCTTACTAATGTTGATAGTCTTGCTCATATAAACTCACTCAGACAAAGTTTTACTTGAGCTCTAAACACATTAGATCAAGTTTAAAGCCAGTGCCTATTTATGGGTGGGAGTGTCGGATAAACTTTTGCCAAAATCCTATATAGAATAAGAAAAGGTATTAAGGCTTCAAAGCGAATAGATGCGTAGGTGAAACGATGACTGTAAGAGCATATGTCCTTTTCAAAGTAGGTTCAGGGACTGAGAGAGAAGTAGCTAAAAAACTAACCGAATTTGACGAGGTTATCCAGGCTGACGTCATATTTGGTGAATATGATGTCGTCGCGAAAGTTGCGACCGAAGATCTAGACAGTTTGGAAGGTTTCGTATCTGAAAAGATTCGTACGGTTCCAAACGTGCTTGTAACCTCAACGATGATAATATCCCGCGAGTATAGGGGTAAGAACGAGAGACAAAAAACCAAATAATTTGAGCCAATACTCAATTTGATACATCTGGAAAGGAAATGGGCTACTGCTGAAGTCTAAGCCTACGTAATTTTGACTTTTTGATTGTAAAATCGCATATTCGAAGATAGGCTTATCTGATTAAGCCACAATAAGCTACTCGGTGCTCAGAATATGCAGTCTAAACGGACAGATAATTCATTTCTCAAAAGCAGGGAGATTCGTTCTTTAGAAATTAACGCTAATTACTACAACATTTCGCTGCTTCAATTAATGGAAAATGCTGGACGGAGTGTGGCTGCGGAAGTGGCTGTGCGTTTCCCGAGAAGCAAGAAAGTTGCAATCTTTTGTGGTTTGGGGGGAAATGGCGGCGACGGCTTCGTAGCAGCTAGACACCTGGCAAGTATGGGGTATTCAGTAAGTGTAATTCTTGCGGGAAAAGCCAGAGACATCACCCATGAAGCTGCGCTTAAGAACTGGCAATCGCTCCAATTCCTAAGGAGAAGCGTTCGCGTCTTTGAAGGGGTAGATGGCTCGACTATTCCACAAGCGGATGCCGATGTAATAGTGGATGCCCTATTGGGAACAGGCACGAAGGGAGAATTAAGACCACCGATATCCCAAATGGTGGAACACATTAACTCATTTAGCGCTTTCAAAATTGCCGTAGACTCGCCTACAGGCGTGGACTCTGATACGGGTGAAGTTGCTTCGAACGCTGTTAAAGCGGACTTGACTCTGACATTTTACAAGGCAAAGATAGGATTGGAGATTGCAAAAAAGCATACGGGTGAATTGCTAGTAAAGGACATAGGTTTGCCGGAAGAACTGGAGAAATACGTTGGCCCCGGCGATGTTCTAATGGTCAAGAAACCGAGACCAGAGGGAGCTCACAAGGGAGATTTCGGTCGATTGCTAGTCGTGGGAGGTAGCGAGGTGTTTTCCGGAGCGCCCACCTTGGTTGCCCTCGCTGCGATGCGGACGGGAGTGGACATTGCCTATTTAGCAGCTCCCGCTAAGACGGCACAGACAATCTCGTCCATCTCTCCAGACTTGATAACGGTTAAACTTGAAGGCAAGCATCTCAACTTAGCCAATGTAGCAGCTTTGAAGGCGTATGTGGATGGAGCTGACGCCGTCGTTTTAGGACCCGGGCTCGGTCTCCATTATGAAACCACAGACTTTGTCAGGAAATTCATAGAACTCGTTGAAATCGCTGGAAAACCGTTACTTCTGGATGCTGATGGGCTGAAAGCATTCGCGCAATTCAAGAGGCCACTGAAGGTTCCTGTTGTTCTAACGCCACACGCGGGTGAGTACGCAATACTCACGGGTAAAAAGCTGCCTGAAAATACAGAAGACCGTATTGTTGCAGTTGGGAAAACGGCGGATGCCCTTGACGCAGTTGTCTTGTTGAAAGGTCAGACAGACATTGTATCCGATGGAAAGCGATTCAAGCTGAACTTCACAGGCAATCCAGGGATGACCGTCGGAGGCACGGGTGATTTACTCTCCGGGATTGTTGGTGCTTTGCTAGCGCAGAAGATTGATCCTTTTGAAGCGGCGGTTGCTGGAGCATTCGTTAACGGGGCTGCAGGTGACTTCATTGCAGAAAAAATTGGATATCATATGGTCGCCACGGACTTTCTCGAATGGATTCCGCGTGTTCTGGATAATCCGATGAGCCATTTAAAAGTGCGAAAAGACTGGTGGAAGAACGCTTAGGATAACTATCTATCACGCAAACCAATGCGACCCCAAACGTTGTACAGGCTTGAAACTTAAACGTCATGATATGGCAAGAGTGGTTAGCAAGACACGATTTCTTCCTAAACGCGCTGTAGTCTTAAATCCCTTTTCCAGCACGGCGTTCTCGCCCGCGGACAGGGACCGTATCGAGGACTTTGGATTAGTCGCGTTGGATTGCAGTTGGGAGCATGCAGAGAAAGTTCTCCTCAAACACGCGAAAGGAACCTCGCGTTGTTTACCAATACTACTCGCTGGAAACCCTGTCAATTTCGGAAAGGCAACAAAACTTGCTACAGTTGAAGCCCTAGCCGCTGCACTTTATATAGCGGGTTTTAAGCAAGAAGCAGAAAAACTTTTATCGATCTTTGTTTGGGGGCATACATTTCTCCAACTAAATTACTCGGCCCTTGAGAGTTATTCTACTGCAGAGGACAGCACTGAGGTAGTGAGAATTCAGAACGATCTTTATCGTGACATGAACGTATGTTAAGCAAAAAAGTGTGTTTTGGTTGATGCTTTTGTATACCAATTACAGGTCAACCTTTATTACAGAACAGAAAAAATATTCTACAGCCAAAATCCAGGAAGTAATTTAACACGTTCCTTAACAATCAGCGAATCTACGCCCACAGCATTGGTAAGGTTTTTTGGAGGAAATGAGATTGGAGTTCATAACCAACATCTACCTGTTCTTAGCTTCTGTCATGTTAATTTCTTTGTCAGGAGTTCTGATGCCTGGACCCCTATTTGCGGTTACTCTTGAGAAAGCAGCGAAAAGCAAAACTGCGGGATTGCTAATCTCCATAGGACACGGTATTGTTGAGTTCCCTCTAATGTTTCTTATTTATTTTTGGTTGAGCAGTTTTGTCATGCCAGACATTGTGACCATAGCTATCGGTTTGATCGGTGGTTTGGCGATGATGCTCATGGGGTTTCAAACGTATAGGAATAGGAAGAAAGTCGAGCAAAAATACTTCCATTCAAATAGAGACACTCTATCTGCGGGAATATGGACGACCGCTGCAAACGCTGGTTTCATCCTCTGGTGGCTAACGATCGGTACAACTCTAATAATTAATGCTCAATTGTTTGGCTTTGTAGGTTTCTCCGTTTTCGCAGTTGTCCATTGGCTCTGCGATTTCGTGTGGTACAGTGTAGTGGCTTTTGCTATTTTCAAGTCGAAACGTTTCTGGAACGAAAAAGTGCACAACGCAATTTTCGTTTTCTGTTTCGCTGTATTTATCGGCTTTGGCGCATGGTTTTTCAGTTTCGCTTTATGGTCTTTTGCAACTGCATACATTTGAGAAAAGGAAGTAAGATGATAACGCGAACTTTTCAATTCGGAAAAGCGACAGTGAGACTACTCAAAGGAGACATAACCGAAGAAGATTCAGACGCCATAGTTAACGCAGCTAATAGTTCCCTAATGGGTGGTGGCGGCGTGGATGGAGCAATACACCGAAAGGGCGGACCAACAATCCTTGAGGAGTGCAGAAAGATAAGAGCAACAATCTGGCCTCAGGGCCTTCCAGTTGGAAAAGCGGTGATAACCGCAGCAGGCAACCTAAAGGCAAAATACGTAATTCACACAGTTGGCCCAGTTTGGCGAGATGGACAACACGAAGAACCTGCTCTTCTTGCGCAAGCCTATCAAAATTCGTTGACATTAGCTATCTCCAAAGGGTTGAAGAGCGTGGCTTTCCCATCGATCAGCACAGGTGCTTACGGCTACCCTATCGAGGATGCCAGCCGAATTGCCCTGAAAACCGTTAGGGAATTCCTGGAAAAAGAGGGTACTTTAACAAGAATTGATTTGGTCTTGTTCTCTGAAACAGATTTAAAAGTCTACACCGCAGCATCCGAAAGTCTGTTCTTGAATCGCTGAGATAGTTCACTTTTTAGGATCTCATGTGAACCGTAAATTTTTTATGCATTATCATACGTAACGCTTATACGAGGTTAACGGAATGGCAAAATGCCCCAAATGTGGAAAAGACGTAAAAAATGCAAAGAAAACATGGAAAATGGCTGGAAAACCTGACAAAAAAGGAAAAAGAACCCAACTCACAATCGGCCTATACGAATGCTGCGGAAAAACCTTCAGGCAAGTTCTTGACAAGAAAAAGATATAGACTATTTTCCTTAATCTTTTTTTATTTTAAATGTAGCGTAGCATACCCTTTTTGCGTTCACCAAAAAGTTGGATTTTGAAGCCAGAAAGCTTAAAGAGTACGACTGTCAATTCATAAGGCAAACATGTGATAGTCGTCAAAAATCTCATGAATCACGAGAGAATCTCGCAAGCATGTGATTAAACTAACTCAATTCACTATACAAGGAGGTGCACATTTACGGGTACATCCCAAACTTTCACAATAAAGTATGTAATACACGCGAAATTCGAAATAGACGGTGTCGTTGAAAAGCCCGACGTCATTGGAGCAGTCTTCGGGCAAACAGAAGGACTTTTTGGACCAGAACTTGATCTCAGAGAACTCCAAAAGACGGGCCGCATCGGACGAATAGAAATTGATTTACACTCGAAAAATGACCGAACTACTGGAAGTATAACCATACCGACCAGTCTTGACAGGGTTAGCACTGCTCTAATAGCGGCTAGCGTTGAAAGCATTAATCGTGTGGGTCCATGCAGTGCCAAAGTGAGTCTTGACAAAGTTGAAGACATACGTGAAGCACGAAGAAAAATAATAATCGACCGTGCCAAAGAAATTCTGCACAAATGGAATATAGAGTCGATGCCTAGTGTTGACGAAGTCTACAAAGAGATTAGCGACACTATGAAACTCGGAAAAGTAGAAAAATACGGGCCAGAGGAACTGCCAGCAGGACCAGGACTTGACAGCGCCAAAGAAATAATCATTGTAGAAGGGCGAGCAGATATAATAAATTTGATGCGATGCGGGATCACTAACACAGTAGCGCTCGAAGGGGCAAAGGTCCCAGACTCAATACA
>CAYSOZ010000010.1:0-4212 GCA_964432815.1 uncultured Candidatus Bathyarchaeia archaeon | reverse complement strand
AATAAAAAAACTAACCAAGGAAAAAGAATCCACGGCACTGCTTGACGGCGATAGAGGTGGCGACTTAATCCTAAAGGAGCTTCTGCAGGTAACTACCATACAGTATGTGGCTCGCGCGCCCAGAGGAAAAGAAATTGAAGAATGCAACTGCAAAGAAATAACCGAGGCACTTGACAACAAAATCGCAGTAACTGATATTTTCAAACCGAAGCGAGAGCGACCAAGAGTAGAAGTTCCTGAAGCCATCAGCAAAACCGCCAAGGCATTGCAAGGAACATTCGAAGCTGTTCTACTTAATGAAAAACTTGAAACGATTGAACAGCTTCCAGTAAGTCAATTAGCAGAAAAATTGCAGCAGACGGAAAACGTAGACACCGTGGTCTTTGACGGCATAATAACTCAGAGAATTGTAGATATTGCCGGCGAGAAGGATATAAAACGCATAGTTGCGTCGCGAGTGTCAGAAGCTGTGAAACCGGTGCTTACTGTCGAGTTAAGCACTTTCCAAGATGTAATACAGGGATGAGTCAACATCGACTCCCTTGTTTTTTCCAGTTTCCATTTTACATTTCACTCTAGATATCCAGTTTCACAATTGGCAACTCCTTCATTTCATTGATTTGCCCAGCAACCTTCGACGTTCCATGTCCGTCATCAATTAAGCCGTAAGAATAATCAACAAAGTTGTCGTCAATCACAAGTCTCTGTTGCCTTTTACATCGATTCCCCAAAACCATAGAACCACTGATTCTTCATTTGTTTGAGTTAATCTCCAGAAGCCAAAAAGTGACCTTCATCGCCGATTACCTGCAGAAAGTGAATGATTTCCTCCCAATTATTGATTTTGATGTGACATCCCTTTCATCATTGAAGTTTTGTGCACCGACGAATGCCCGGATGATCCTCCTCGTCAGGAAATTTGTAAAACAAAACACACTAACGAGCTAAAAGGACTCTTTCGCCTTTTCTTGATTACTTGGTAACTCGTGAGGTATTTCTGTCCGCCGATTGACATTTTTAGAAACGATTTCGACGGTATCTGCTTTATTTGGATTGGAATTCGAGGGTATTGATGCCCTAATTTCTGTCCATTGGTAAGCCGCAAAGCCAACGCCAAATCTAAGCCACAGAGTTATGAGTCTGCTAAGTACAGTGGATGTAGCCGCTATTCCCGGTGGAACACCCAAGGCATGGTATACAGTAGTCATGGCTATTTCAGGAATTCCCACCTCAAATGGAACTCCGACCGGTATGGATTTGACAGCAATGACTATAGCAGTAGTGACAAAAATGACCCCCCATGAGACAGGAAATCTTAATGATAGGAAGACAAGATATGGAATGCTCATACTGGCTATCCAATTAAGAGCCAGATAGAAAGTTGGAACGGCTAGCTTCTTAGGGTTACGCATGAAATCTTTCATTGAGGCATGGAATATGCCTGCAGCATTGCATGCGGTTTCCCGGACTTTTTGGAGTTTCCACTTTCCACGACTGATGAATTCTCCGATTCGAACTGCGCCGTTAATTATCTTTAGGCTCCAGTTTTCTTTCCAGCTAAGAATAATTAAAACCACAAGTAGCACCGAAATGCCGACAACAAAAAGCTGAATTACGTTGAAAATCAGTGCATCTATCTGGGTAACCTGGAATAGCAGAGCTGCGCCCAAAAGCAGGAAAAGCATGTTCATTACCATGCTGAGCAAGCGAAAGACTACAAGGCTGGCAACCACTTTGCCCCCTGTGCCGCATTGTTCCCTATTTACTAAGTATACTCTGCAGATTTCGCCGCTGATGGATTCTGCCGGGATTAATATGTCCATAAACATCGCATACATAACGAAAATATAGGACTTCAATATCGTTATTTTGACGCTTAAGCTGTCAAGTATGGATTTCCACGAGAGTGCGTAAAAGAGGATTTCTATGAAGCTTATGAGTATTGCCGCTGCATAAGGTGCTGGCTCCGCATTCTGGGCTGTCTGGATTATGTTTACGACATCAACGTTGAAAAGATAAATGTAGAGGAAAAAAGCTAGAATTCCCAGTATCGGAAGAATGATTGTTTTCTTCGTTACCTTTGGCTTTTTCCGCTCCATATAACATTAACACCCAGTAAGCGAGTGGTGAGTGATTGTAGCTTCTAAATTAAAATGTTTTGTCAAATTCGGCATTGAGGCTGGTTGAGCGGCTATTCTTTCAGATTCTGCTGCAATATTCGATGAATATAGGAACTATCTGCGGTGTGAATGACGGGACTGAGTATATTATGAGGCGAGCTATTACAGCTCCCGTCGCACGGACTTTTTGATTTTCGTTTCTAAGACTGTCTAGTATTTTCCAGGCTCAAGACGATTAAGTGCCAGCACTGGGCAACTTCATTTTGCGGATTTTGAACCTTTTTTTCGAGATTTCTCAGCGGTCTTCTTCTTTAGGGCTCGAAAGGGGCCTTCTGCTCCTCTGCTTTCTCTTTATTCTTTGCCTGGTTTCCATGTGGAAAAGTGGGTACCGTGTATACTTCGGTAACGCCGTTGAGAGTGCTGATTTTCTTCTGCACAAAATCCAGTACTTCTGAGTTGTTTTCAGCATCGATCCAGACACCGACGTCCCAAGATCCGAATATGTTCATGCTATAACACAGGTCTACACCGGAGACAGGTTTTTCTTCCATATTTCGTATTGATCCCAAAGCTTCAAGTATTTTGCCAGGGTTCAACTTCATCAAGACTAAGTATTCAGGCATCGTTTTTACCTCTATTTTTAAATTGATTAAGCCAGAAGTAACTTAACTCTTACGAATTACTAATCCTGATTTCACTGATAGCCTGCACTAATCTAGGAGTTGTAAGGACTTTCAAACTAGCGGTCATTTCGAGAGAAGCATTTTTTACCTGTTCATATTGTATCGTTCAATTTCGTCTTTTGCCTTTTCGCGTTTTCTCCTGTGTTCTTCCAGGAATTTATTAAGGCGGATTACCAAATCGTTTTTACATTCACCACAGAGCAACTCCCCGGTTTTGCACCTACGCTCTCTGTCAAACAATAGTCTATTATCTTCTTCGAAAAGGTAGAAGTAATACTGGAAAATTGAACAGACTGTTGGGTCGGCTCCCGTTTTTCTCTGTTCTGCTGCTGTACCTTTGCCGCCCGTGAAGGCATTCCATATTTTTCGTTTTACCAAATCGGGTGGGTCCATTGTGAATATACTTGTTTCAGGTATAGAGGCGCTCATTTTTCCGCCTGCTCCCAAACACGGAAGGAAGAAGCAGTGGATTTGGGAGGGTTTGTGGTATCCAAGTTTTTGTGCGACGTCTCGAGCTACTCTCCAGTAAGGGTCTTGGTCAATCGCGGCTGGGATAAGAGCAGGAACGTTTTCACCGGTTAGCTTAGCGTGGATAAAACAAGGTGCTGCTTGTATGGCTGGCCAGAAAACCCAACCGATATTTGTGCTGTCTTGGAATCCGAAGCTTGAGCGCGCAGTGGAGTAAGTTATCCGTTTGGCAACTTCGAGTGTCAGCTCATAAAGAAGGTCGATGTCCTTCACGTCGTAGATTATGAAGGTGTCTTCAGGTTTGAACCCTAACGCGATGAGGTCCAAGGCGTTTTCATAGGCGTAATTCCGTGTTTGCTCGAGGGTTGCTTCATCATCTATCAGGAATTTTTCATCGTCCGTTAATTGAAAGTAAAGTCGCGTTCCGAATTTCTTCTGAATGTGCAAAGTGAAGATCCAGGGCACCAAGTGTCCTATGTGAACTGGACCTGAAGGCCCCCTGCCTGTGTACAGAACGAATTTTGTTCCCTTTTCGTAGAGATCTAGCACGGTGTCCAGGTCGCGATGCGAGAAGAAGATTTGCCTCTGTAGCTGTGGATGAAGATCGCCGGTGACCACGCCGATTCTTTTGAGCAGGTCTTCAGTCAAAGGTTGAGTCCCGAATTCACGTATTAAACGTTCATAGTCAACTTTCCCTTTGACTTCCCAAGGGGTTACTATCATTTCGCCGTTCTCATCGTTGGTCGAAGCCATGTAAGCCACCTGAAGCTTTTTGACAAAAGATTGACCCCTCAGCCATATATCCTTTCTCGCAAACAATTAAGCTCAGACATAATTGTCCAGAGGCTTGAAATTCACAAGACTCAAGTAGACAGTGTCTTAACTGACTCTTCGAATATTCAAGGGTGAAAATGAACGTTCGAGCAAAAAGAAAGGGAAGT
>CAYSOZ010000009.1:3027-16982 GCA_964432815.1 uncultured Candidatus Bathyarchaeia archaeon | reverse complement strand
TATTCCACCTTCAGGCATCAATCCCGCTTCTTTCGGCATTCTAAAGGCCTTGATCGTCTGCGCTGGAGAGATTCCTTTGCGCATAGCATCCAAGACTGATTGCGAGCCTGATTCGACGCCAAACCAGACTGCGAAGCAACCAGCTTGTTTCATGTTTGCAAGCAGCTCTTTTGTGACCATATCTACGCGAGTTTCGCAGTCCCATTTTACTTTCAGTTTCCGATTTCTTATCTCATGGCATATTTCTGCGGCTCTAGGTTGATCAACAGTGAACGCATCATCATAGAACGTAAATTGCTTTGCTCCAAAGGTTTTCTGGAGATACTCCATTTCGTCAACGACGTTTTTCGGAGTCCTCATGCGGTATCTGCGCCCGAACATTCTCACTGCCGTGCAGAAGTCACACCAATACACGCAACCTCGACTCGTGATTATCGGAAACACTACTCCTCCATATTTCCGGAGATGCTCAATAGGCCAGAGGTGATGTGCAGGAAAAGGAAGTTCATCTAGGTTCTCTATGTAAGGCCTGTCTGGATTCCTAATGGTTTTTCCTTCCCTTCTGTGAGTTATTCCAAGTATGTTGTGGTACTCTTTGCCAGCCTCGACACTTTCTGCGAGCTCAAGCATGGTGTTTTCTGCTTCTCTTCTCACTGCTATGTCAAGAGAAGGGCATTCTTCCAGAGCTTTGTCGTCCCAGAAAGTAACGTGGGACCCACCCAAAATAGTCAGGCAATTTGGGAGAACTTCTTTAGATATTTCGGCTATGCGGAGGGCTGACTTATAGGTCAACGTGGTCGATGTAATTCCTACAATGCCAGGCTTCCGTTTTCCAATCTCGGCTCTGAATTCGTCATATGTGGACTTTAGAACCTGGCAGTCAATCACATCAACAAGGTAATTGTGCTTCTCTAGAACAGCAGCCAAATACCCCAAACCTAATGGGGTAAAAGGCGGATGCTGGTGAGATCCGCTTGGATAAGGCGGGTTGACCAGGGTTACATGTAACCTCATTTTTTTCCCTAAAGCTAGTCTTTCGGCAGATAGATGAATAAACCTTCTTAATAATTTTTGCATAATTGATGGCATGCATAGGTGATGAAGCAAAGACCTAAGATTGGATGTATAATGCTTCATCTAAGGCTTACTCAGATTGCGGTCAGAGCAGAAGCTCAGTCAGAATTTTATGCAGTTCTTCTTTACTGGGAATTTCACTGAAAATCGCCTTCCCAGTCGAGAAAACGCGAAAGGAATATCCTCGATAGACCAATTCATGAATAACACCAGAAAAGGAATTTTTCAGCTTGGCCTTCTTCAGGATTTTAGCCAGTACGTCATCTCTTCTACCATACTTGAATGTGACAATGACTGTCTTTTCTTTTCCGCATGTTCCCTCTATGCGTGTCACATAATCTTCAACAGTACCCATTCGCCTTGTTCTTTCTCCCTTTAGAATTTCACAGCATTCGATTTCTTCAAGTGTGTTCCAGAAATTAAGCATTACCTCCTCGCCCCGTAACAATTGTTTTTGATAGTAGTTGTCCATAAATAGTCCGCAGCTTGATCAACTAATTCTAATCTAACCTGATTCGCCCGCGCAAGAAATATACCAAACACAAATAGCCTTCGCGCCTACAACACATTCCGTTGGAGGCGCCGGGGAAGGGATTCGAACCCCTGCGAGCCAAAGGCCCACTGGCTGGCTTGTCGTAGGCATAGCCCGTTTGTGCCTTGTTGGATCTCGAGGCCAGCGCGATAACCACTCCGCCACCCCGGCTCGAATACAAGGAGTATGGTACTGTCTAAAATGTTTTCACCTGTCAAAACGCTTCAAAACAGAGTCGAAACAATCACAAAAGTTCACACGAGGAAAGCGAATAGACTAATAGAGGAGAACAGACATAAACGAACAGCCAGCTAACTGCTGAGCCGAGTATTATTAATCTCAAAAGGGAGTCCTTGTCACGTGAACGCCACAGAGAGGCTTCAGAAAGCCGTGGAAACGACCATTGCGGCCGGATACCAATTAGACAGGGACGCCTTTGAACTCCTGAGTTTAGCAGCTCTTACTGACGACCCGACCGCGATTGTGAACGATGCGCTGCTTAAGATAAGAGAGCTCGAAGAGAAACCTTTCTTCATCGACAAAGCCTTTCTCGAAAACGTCATCCAAAAGCAGGAATCCGCCGAAGAATTACCCGTCCAACCCCGAGAAGAACCAATAGAAGAAGTAGAGAAACCCACAGTTGAGGGCACAATCAGTTTTCACCCCTACGCAAAAGACGTAGAAGCAGAGCTCAATATAATCGAAGACCCAACCGGAAAACTCACCTCAAATGGAACAATGGAAGAGTACCTCCAGTACTTCCAAGATAGGTTCAAACGAACAGAGCGTCTTCTGAGGCAGAGAATAGACGTTAAAGCCGCCACCCCGATACTAGAAGCACTGAAATCACCAGCCAAAACCAAACTAAAAATAGTCGGCATGATAACTGAAAAAAGAGAAGTAAAGAGACAGACACTAGTAACCCTTGAGGATTTGCAGGCAAGCGCCACCGTACTAATCTCTAACAGAGCACCCGAGGAAGTTCACAGAAAAGCACAACAGCTCATGCCCGACCAAGTCGTATGCATGGCCGTGGTAAAAACCAGAAGCCGCCTATTCCTAGCCGAAGACATAATTTTCCCAGAAGTAGGTCAGAAGCTTCAACGCAGATCCCCAGAGCCCGTTTACGCAGTTCTCACCTCCGACATACATGTGGGAAGCAACAAATTCAACAAGGATGCCTTCAAAAGATTCCTCCTCTGGCTCAACGGCAAATACGGAAACGACGCCATGAAGGAAATCGCCGGCCGCGTCAAATACGTTCTAATCGCAGGAGACATCGTCGACGGAGTAGGAGTCTACCCGAACCAAAACAAGGAACTGCTTGTAAAAGACGTACACAAACAGTACAGACTCGCCTCAAAACTAATCGAACGCATACCAGATTACATCGAAATCGTAATCTCTCCCGGAAACCATGACGCGCCAAGGAAAGCTTTGCCCCAACCAGCAATATCAGAGACTTACCTGGAAATCATCCAGAAGTCAAGAAGAATACATTCCCTGGGAGACCCCTGTTTGGTTGGCCTACACAAGGTTGAGATCTTGATGTACCACGGGCGCAGTCTAGACGATGTAATCGCCTCTGTTCCAGGCTTAGATCACTCACACCCTGAGAAGGCAATGAAACTACTCCTGCAAGGCCGCCACCTGGCACCCCTTTACGGGGGTAAAACACTGATTTCGCCGGAAAACCATGATTTTTTAGTCATAGATAGAGTGCCTGATGTCTTTCACGCAGGCCACGTGCACGTCGTGGGATGCTGCAACCACCGAGGAGTGCTTGTTGTAAATTCAGGCGGTTGGCAAGAGCAAACAGATTACATGCAAAAGCTGGGGTTAGTTCCGACTCCAGGCAAAGTTCCAGTTGTAAATCTTCAGACGTTGGAGAGCCATGTACTATCTTTTTTGTAGTCGCGCGCTATGAAGTACCGTTAAAGAACTGGCCGAGTCTTGAATCACTCCGGAAAACATCCTTAATGATGCTTCGAGATATCTCGAGTCTAATCTTTTTTGTGCGGCCATAGCGCCCCATGCTTACAACCTTCGCATTCAAAAGCCCCATCGAATCAAGCTCGTTAACCAAACTTCCCAAACGCCTCTGCGTAAGAAGCCCCAGACCAAGTTCACCGCAGAGCTGGCTATACACATCAAAAATCTCGCCGGTCGTGGCGCTTGACTTACTCAAACGGTAGACGCTAAGGAGCACGAGCTTAGAATGCAGAGTCAAGTTCTTCAATGCCTCAATAACTCGGTCGTGTTCGATATGCTTCTCAGCATCCCTAACATGCTCTTCAGTGACTGAAGTGGCGCCACTTCTCTCGGCCACTTCACCTGCAACACGTAGCAAGTCTAAGGCACGTCTGGCATCTCCATGCTCCGCCGCGGCTAAAGCCGAACAAATGCTCAGGGCGGCATCTGAAAGGGAACCTTTATGGAACGACAACTCTGAACGCTGTAGAAGAATATTTCGCAGTTCATTCGCATCGTAAGGCCTGAACACAATTTCCTCTTCGCTGAGTGAACTGAAAACGCGTGGGTCTAGAAACTCTTTCAAACGAAGATCATTTGATATGCCAATAAGGGAAAACTTGCTCTTGCTGAGAGATTCATTTATGCGAGTTAATTCGTATAGAATGGCATCTCCACGATCCTTAATCAATGCATCTATCTCATCCAAGACTGCGATAAAGTTGACTCTATAAGAATCCAGTCCTCCTCGAAACCTATCAAACACTTCGCCAGCGGATAGGCCTGTGAAGGGCACACTTATGCCTAAAGATTGGATTAGGCTTGCAAAGACTCTATACTCTGAGCCCATCATTCTACAATTAACATAGGAAAACTTGACAGGGGCCCCATATTCTTTGGCTTTTTCCTCAAGATGCCCCAAAACATATTTGGTCACGGCTGTTTTGCCTGTGCCTGTCTTTCCATAAATAAAAATGTTGGAACATCGTGCATCCTTCAGAATGGGTGCAACTGTTTGGCCCAAGAGCCGTATCTGTTCTTCCCTGTGTGGCAGATTTTCAGGAAGGTAGTCGTGTCTTAAGACCTCTCTATCCTTGAGTAGTTTAGCACCTTTTACGAAATTGTCGAACACGCCGTCGATTATGTTGTTAGATCCCATTTTGCATCCCCACTCGCTTTCAGAGGCAACACCGTTATTTCGGGTGGAGAAGATAAAGGATACAGTACAGAAAAGTAGTTATGAAGCACGACAATCCTAAAACGAGATGTAACTTTGAAGCTCTTTGCTGTGGTTTGAAGGAAGCCACTCACCCCAGAGTTTCCACTGGAAATATACCGGTATATCTTTAGAAAAAGTGTATGATTTCCTTTTAGAGGAAATATACTCTGAACATTAGTCCGTTGAAAGTATATTAACTATTGTTGTAAAATTTTTTAGATTGATTTCAAGATAATTTTTTTACCCCTCCCTTTACCTTCTTCCTTAGAACTATTTCGACAGGAAATAGAGGGGTGGCAGTGTTCACCTATTCTTGAACATGACTACCATGGATATCTAATGGCTAGCAATTAACTAACTTGTCTATCCTTCAACTTTGGTGGCTTCCCTCAATATAGTCGTCACCACGTACATACTCAGGTGGTTGATACTATCTTTCTTTATATTGCCAGCCGTTCACAACACGTGAAGTCCTTGTGAATTTGAACTAAAAATGCCGCTTTCTGAACCCCATTTCAGGCAGAATTACTATTTTTTTGCCCTTTTCAAGTGAAGAAGACCCCCCTGCGCTTCCAATGCAAAGACGAAAGCATCCAGAGCTTACAAGTTTTTTCCAATTTCGGATTTCTGTGAAGTCTGTAACATCAAAAGACCTGCAAATTCAAGCTATTTTCCATATTTGAGCTCTTGCAGAGCTTTTCATTGTCAATACTTTCACCATAACAGCTATAAGTTGTGAAGTGTAAAGCTTGTGAACGACTCCCGGGTGTACTCTGTAATGCCAGCTCGCAAGATGCGCGTAGAGCTATTCGACAGTGAAGGCAATCGATATACTATTGCATTCGAGGGACAAATAACCCGCGATAAAGCTCTACGGCTACTAGATCTTGTTGAACTTTTAGGCGGTATGCCGGAAGAAGGAGCGGTTTCTAACGTCACCGGCGCGCCGGCAATTAGAAATTCTTCCCGAATCGAAAAAGTTCACTCAGTTATTCAAAAGAGCTTTCCACTGATTTGGTTTTCCTCAAAGGAGATACAGTTTGTGTATGAACAAGATCTGAAAGAGCCAATCAGCCTTAGCACGGTCTCGACCTATCTTGCTAGGCTGTCTAACAGAGGTCTCCTCTTGAGAACAGGAAGTCTCAACGCCTTAAAGTACAAGATTGCATCGAACATGCCTCAAGCTATCGTGCAGCAGCGCATAAAGTAACATATCGCGTCAATATTCCTTCTTTAGCTGGAATCTAAACTCAACTCGACTCGAGGAATAAAAAGACATAATATCCTTTTTAACCTAAGGATTAATACTTCCCTTGCCTTTAGAGGTGAAACATTGATTCAAGGTATCGATACAGACTTCAATGACATGGAAATGAAGCTCAAATTCTATGTCGACAAGGGAAAAGTCAATAGCCAAACCGGGGTTCAACAAGAACCATTGACCATTATCAAACCAAATGCATCCTTGATAAAGCCCCTACAACACGTAGACAGTCACGCTGGGTGCTTCATTGCTGTCAACTGCGGAACGCGCACGCTCAAGAGAGCCAACAATTGGGGAATATATCTGATGCGTGCGTCATGCGTCACTGTTGAAGGGCGCAAAGTTGACTGGAGTTATTCTGAGAGGATATGCACTGTAGTCGGAGATGCGCATGTACGTAGGAGTTTCCTGCAAGACTTCAGGATTGAACTGGAAAGCCAAGCTGCCTTGAAGTTACTCAAGAAAACGGCATTAGACTCTTACCACGTACATGGAGATGTACGTAGTGTTTACCTGCTTCTGGACGGAGGAGGATACTTCGGCGGAGAAAGAAAGTTCAGGGTATCGCTTTATGAAGAGTGCCAGAAAAGCGGTGTAGCCCTTTTAGCGATCAGCAAGAACTCGCCTTCTCTACACGACGAGAAAGGAAGAGATTTGGTTGCTACTACGTACATGATGGCCCCTCTTGGTACATGGGTCTATTATCCAGTGCGCAAAGCCGACAAGGATCGGAGTCTCTATGGCGATATAGCAATCGTGAAGTTATCTTCGGAGAGTTCTCATGCCTTTCGCTGCGACATAATGGATTATCTGACTATGCAAGACATATGCGAGTTACTCTCGCCCTTAACCAGCGTTTCCGGAGATCCCCGATGCCTCGGATATCCGGTAAGCCTATTCTTGGCGCATGAGTTCTCTAGACCTTCCGATTCAATGTTGCTCGCTTATCACGATCAGATCGAAGACAAACTGAAATGCTCGGGACTTCTAGAAGCCCTACGAGTGGAAGAGCGCTCATGCAGTTTCGCAGATAAAATTCACGGAATAAACCGCGCTTTTGAATGGGAGTGGTGGAATGACCAATTCTAAAACTTTGGGTTTCGTTTGTGGCACAAAGGGTGACGCCGTTTCTTTTCTAGTTAACAAAGATGTGAACCTATCTTTCGGGCAGATAGTGCGGATCGCTTCAGGAGAAAGAATTTTCTATGCACGCATCGTCAATTCATCGAGTAGTTCGACCTTGGAGACCATAGAGCAATTACGCGAGGCCGAAGGAAAGGAAGCTTTTGGGCCATATTCAGCTTTTAGAAGTGTCGAAGCGATTTTGTTCTTGGAAAAGAAAGCTGGCAAATTACGTTCTCCAACGTTTAACCCGAATTATCGAGACGTAGTCTTTGCAACAAGTGAGGAAGATTGTGCCACACTAGAACTATCCGGAACGCTTGAAGTTGGAAGATTACGGACTGAAGAACATCTTCTGGGTTCGGTAGGCATAAACGTCGATGCCATTCCCCGAATGATGGGCATGTTCGGGATGACGGGCTCGGGAAAAACAAACACAGAACTAATTCTTAACGCTCAAATTATCGATAACAGTCCCAACTCGGTTGCTCTCATCTATGATTTTGCAGGACAGCTTCTCGAAGGGAAGGAAATAAAATCTCAAAAGGGACTGAGAGATCATCCGTTGTTTCACAGCCGAGTTCAATATTACTCTGCTAAAGATGGCAAAATCGCTGTTGGCTTACGCACCCTGACTCCCGCAAAACTAAGCACTCTCTTCCCAGATATCCAACCGCCTCAAAGGAGGTTGGCGTGGGGATTGTATAGGCTGTACGGGGCGGATTGGATCGAGAAGGCTCGAGAATCTTACAAGACTGAAGGAAAAGTAGGCATACGGGCCCAGAAAGTCGTTATCGAGGCTCTCCTGCAGAAACTTGCCTCTCTCCCTGACGATCTCTTCCCCAGCTCAAATTACACTTTTGTTGACAGCGCGATGGAAAATGTCTGTAAGGGTGTCACCTGTTTGGTCGACATTTCGGGTCTTCGATCTGAAGATCAAAGTCGCGTCGTGTGCTTGTCTGCTTCGGCGATAGCTGAACATTATAAGCGCCTTTGGGAAGAAAATTATGAAGAGTGGAAGAAGCTACCCACCTTGCTGATAACTCTTGAAGAGGCGCACGAGTTTCTTGACCCGAATAAACCCAAGACAATTTTCTCTGACATAGCCCTTACATACCGCAAATACCGGGTGGGCCTCAATGCAGTGACACCCAGGCCTTCAAGGATTAATTTCGACGTTTTTGCTGAGTTATGGACAAAGATCATAATGAAAACAGAACTCAAGAAAGACAGAATCTACCTTACCGAAAACACGCCCTACATGGAGTACAGCGAGACTGAAATAAAGATGTTGGATGTGGGAGAGGCCCTCCTAATATCTGAACCGAGAATCAAGTTTGCAGTTCCAGTAAAAGTCTCTCATTATCCTGAGTATCTGGACAAGCACGCTAAGATAGATTATGGACTCGCTGAATCCCAGAATCTCTCTGAGATGGACCGGCGTATTAAACAAATAGAAAGGCAAGACTCGATCTCATTAGAATAGTCAGGGATTCTGCGGTTCAGGTTTCTTTAATACCTTTTCCATTTCCTTCTTGGCACTGTACCTGAAGGGGATTTTGCCGGTTTCTCTCTCCAGGTAACCTTCTTCATATAGTTTCTTCATCAGTCTTGCCGTGTGTTCCCTGCTGAGGTTAACTCGCTCTTTTATCTCGGGGGCCGTTTTTGAGCCTTCAGTTACAAGCATTTCCAAAACAGCAATTTCTGTGCCTGTTAGTGCGGCTAAGGCTTTATCTCTCCTGATTTGAATTGCTGGCTCATTCCTTATCTCGGGGATGCTTACGACTTTCTGCATTTCTTCCTCTATTCCAGAGACCTTAGTCTTTACGATTTCCTGCAAAGCCTCAAGGCCTGATATTCTCGAGTTGATCTTCGAGACTTCCAAAGAGAGGGCTTGCTCCTTTTCTGAACTTGGACCAGCTTGGGTCTTTACCGACTCGATCGTTTTCTCTAGAGTGTCTATTCTCTTGCCGATGTTGTCTGCTTTTGCAGCGTTTCCTTCAACTTTGTACGCGACTAACTCCGTCCTGTCGGCTTCTTTTCTCAGTTCTCGATTGAAACTGAGAACGACGTCCTCAATGACACTTCTGGCTTTTTCGTATTCTGCTTGGATCTTCCGGATCTGCTTATAATATAGAACGGCAGAGCTTATGGTGACTACGACTAACACCGTCATGAGTGACGCAACGAGTTCAATCACTCTTTCCTCCCCTGTGATTACTCTGTGATATTAAGTGTAACATCACATATCACAGCTTCATCATCGAGATTTAAGGCTTATGGTCTATTTTCCTTGTATAAGCATGACGTCACACATCACAGTTTCTTTGGGCGACGCGCGATATTGCTTTTCGCATAGTTAAAAATAATTGTAGATTTGGGCTTATTTTCTGATTATATGCCTGATTTCAGCTTTCTTTAAACCCTTCCAGGCAGGTTTCTGTTGGATCTGAGTAAGTCTCTTGTGATTTGTGACGTCACACCTCTTCCTTTGATGGACTGGCAAGCTCTTTTAGGCTTGTTTCAAGCTCTTTTCTGATAATCTCCACGATCTTGAGGCGTTCTTCCATGTCTTCAACTTTGTCTGATACTTTGTGTGCTTCAATATACTCATGCAGTTTATTCGCTATTTCAAGATAGGGATCAAGAGTTGTGCTCTCGAATACCCCCAAATACCCCAACAATAAGACCGTGTATATCGATTTTATAACATTTTCTTTGGACTGTTTTAGGGTCCTATTAAACGAGCCGCGGCTTATTTTGGCTTTTGTTAGCCTTAACTGGGCTTTTTCGTCGTATTTTAGATGTTTGCTTGATAAGTTTTCGGCTAAAACGTCTATTAATAATGTTTCGAGCTGTGTTTTTGTTAAGTGGCTGTTTTTGGAGAGTATTTTAACAACGGAGTCATTTAAGGCACCGTTAAGCCAGGCTTGAACGCCTTCTTTGAGTTTCACTGCAATCACTCCTGATCATAGCTAAATGGATACACTTTTGTATACTTGGTCATGTTTTAAATTTATTGGAAAGTCCGGGGAATCGTTGTTTGCCGCTCTATATTGAAAATAGCGGTTGCAATATTCTATTTTATAGCTTTAAAGGGTAATTGAAGGGCACAGATGACTGATTGGCTCTTTTTAACTTCTTTTAAGCATTATATTCTTCAAAGAAGCTGATAGACGGCTGATTTCGGAAGTTTCGAAACGGTCTTTCTATTGCTTGCCTCTTCAAATAGGCGTTATTTAATCTCTACTATGGTTTGTCTTCGCCACATCATTCAAAAGATGTTTACTTGCCTTTTCATAGTAGGTCGAATTTTGTTATCCTATTGTTATGCTAACGAGACGCTTTCATTAAGAGAGAACAATAATCCTTTTCGTTTTGCGTGCGGTGTGACATCACTTATGATATCACTTATCACGACAAGATTCCCTTATTGCATGTTGGAATCTTATGACATCACAAGCGACGTGATGTGATTGTGATTCCATATGTGACGTGAGAGTGACTCGTTGATATTTCTTTGAAGAGTGTGTTGGCTAAAATTGTTCTGCTTCTCTCTTAAGTTCGGCGAATATTTCCGGGCGTAAGTCTTTCAGGGTGGGAATAGACGCCTCTGCAGTTTTCATGTCGCTGAAGTCTATGTCGCATATTACCAGGTCTTCAACGTCGTATCTTGCTTTGGCAATAAGGTCTCCGTTTGGGCCTGCAACTCTGCTTCCACCCCAAAACTGCAAGCCTTCTTCAATGCCTGCCAGGTTGACGTATGCTAGGAATGCCGTATTCTCCAGCGCTCTGGCAACGGTTAGGATCTCAAAGTAGCTTCTGCGCACAGCAGGCGATGCGGATATGGCCACTATAAGCTGGGCTCCTTTCAGTCTGGTGAGCCGGCACACCTCTGGGAAGAACAAATCGTAACAAATACAGAGTCCAATATTTCCCAATGAAGTACCAAAGGAGGCTACTTGATTTCCTGGGCGGAAATACCTCTTTTCTTCGAAGACGCTGTGAGTTGGAAGGTACATTTTACGATATTTTCCGATTAAGCCTTTGGGTCCCACAAGAACAGCTGTGTTGAAAATCGTGGCTTTAGCTTTCTCGCTCAGCTCGGGCATGCCGAAAATAATATGCAAGCCTGTTTCTTTTGCCAAGTCCTGTATTATTCTGGAAGACGGTCCAGGTAATGTTTCCGCCATTTCGTAGACTTGGTCTCGCATAACATAACCGGTCAGTGAGAGTTCCGGAAAAATTATGAGATTTGCGCCTTGATTCTGTGCCTTGTTTGTGAATTCTTGGATCTTGCGAAGATTCTCCTTTTTGTTTTCTCGCCTAGCTTCTATCTGGGCGAGAGCCAATTTGATTCTTGTCATATTCTTTCCTTCCTCTTAGCTTCTAATAACCTTCTCGCGGGAGTCTAAAATCAGCTCCAATCGTTCTATACTCCAACTTTACAGTCAGCGGCAGTCTCCTCTTGTGCTCTGCCGAGAGCCATCTGCTTTTGACCTTTTCAACAAGAGATGCTTCGATGTTAAGTTGGCTGACTATCTCTTCCGCTGACATGAAGTGTTCAAGTCCGTAAAGAATGAGGTCAAGAGTCTCGTACTTTATTCCGAGCTCCGTTTCGGCTAACTGGTTGGGCCACAAAGCAGGAGTCGCTGGCTTCTCTGCAAGTTCAGGAGGGAACCCCAAATAGGCAGCAACCTTACGGACTTGTGTCTTGTACAAATCCATTATAGGGGATATGTCCGCGGCTGCATCCCCCCACTTTGTGAAGTATCCCATCATAGCTTCCGATTTATCAGAGCTCCCACAGACTATTCTGCTCAACTTGTTCGCATAATAGTATATGTAAATCATTCTGGTTCTTGCTTTTATGTTGCCTTTACAGAGTCTATCCTCGGGGTCAAATACAGGTATAGTTGTATAGAAACTTTCCAAAGTGGGTGTGATATCACATACCTGAGTTTTCAGACCGAATTTTTCTGCGATGAGTTTTGCGTCATTGATGTCTTTGGAGCTATACGTTTCACTCTCCGGAAGTAAAAGACCTAGTACTCGATTACCTCCAATCGAGAGGCTGGAAAGCGCTGCAATTACTCCACTGTCAACTCCTCCGGATAATCCCAGAACCAGGCCGTTTGCGCCTGAATTTTCAAAATATCCTTTGATGAAGCGTGTTATTCTGCTCACAGTCTCCGGTAAGTCCAAGTCCAAAACGTTCGGTGCCAATATCATTCAAGTGCGCCTTCCTAATTTCTATGGAAGTAGGCAAATATTTAAGGACAAGCACAGATAATAAGGCAGTGCTCTTGAATTCAGAGGGTTGTTGGTATGGGGCGAAGAAGGAAGAAAGTTGTTCACATTCCTAAAAAGCGTCTACCCAAGTTCTTCTCTTGCCCAAAATGTGGAAAAGAAACGGTTAGGGTCGAGATTTTCAGGGATGAGTCTCGAGCTTTAGCCCGCTGTAGTAGTTGTGGTCTTCAAGAGGAGTTTACAATAAAGTTTGCTCAAGGAGAAGTAGATGTTTATTGCATGTTGACGGACAGGGTCTATGGTTCGTCAAGAAGGCCCTCTGCTGCAAAAGCTGGGACTGCTTGACAAACAGGAGATTTGTATGCCTGGGCCTGTTGAGAAGTATTTACTTGAAAAGATAGAGAAGAACCGCTACATTCACATTACTCTCATCGATCCCGAGAATGTCACACCTGCCCAAGCAACACAAATTGCCGAGAACTCTGAAACGAGCGGCACTGCTGCCATAATGATTGGCGGCTCGACTTTTGTCTCGCAAGCACACCTAGACGCAGTGATAAAAGCAATTAAACAGGCAATAAACCTTCCAACAATCCTTTTTCCTAACAACATATCAGGAATCAGCCAACATGCAGATGCTATTTGGTTCATGTCTCTTTTGAACTCAGTTGATCCATACTTCGTGATGGGAGCTCAAGTCCTAGGCGCGCCTCTTGTGCGAAAATTTGGCCTGGAGCCAATATCTATGGGCTACATTATCGTAGGTGAAGGCGGTACCGCTAGCGTCGTGGGCAAAGCAATCCCGGTTCCTTACGACAAGCCGGAAATTGCAGCAGCTCATGCCCTTGCTGCTAAATACCTCGGCATGCGATTTGTATATCTTGAAGGAGGCTCTGGAACCAAGAACCCTGTTCCTCCTGAAATGATTCGTACCGTGAAAAGCGTTATTGATATTCCCCTCTTAGTGGGTGGAGGAATTAGGACCATGGAACAAGCGACCAATGCTGCCTCAGCCGGTGCGGAAATAATTGTTACTGGCAACTTAATTGAAAGTGTTGATGCCTCCCGGCATATTTCAGAGATTGTGGACGGGTTGAAAAAGGTAAACCCTTGATTTTTGCGTCCTAATTGCAGTTTCCGAGGATTCTCTCAATCTGACTGTTTAAGTTTTGTTGCTAGAAAGCCAAAATAAACCCTGTGTAACCAGTGTAGTGGGGAGCGGCTGATTGAGTACCAAAATGAGTGATTCCTATCGGGTCTACATCGAAAACTTAGAGAATCAGCTGAAACAGCTTTACGAAATAAGCAAGAGTGCAAGGGGAAAGGGGCTCGATCCAGCGCTGGATACAGAGTGCATAATTGCCAAAGACATAGCTGACCTCGTGGAAGGATTGGTTGGACCCAAGGACGTGGCTGTGAGCATACGAGAATTGAGCACGAAGCTCCAAAGAGAGGAAATAGCTTTCAAGATTGCCGAGGAAATAATCTACGGCAAATTCGGACATATGGAACCTGAAAGGGCA
>CAYSOZ010000009.1:0-3017 GCA_964432815.1 uncultured Candidatus Bathyarchaeia archaeon | reverse complement strand
CGATTCGTACGGCATTAGCCATATTCACTGAGGGCCTAACGGCGGCTCCTATTCAGGGTATCGCTCAGGTTAAGATAAAGGTCAACTTGGACCGGACGCAGTATCTTGGCATATATTTTGCAGGACCCATAAGGTCCGCTGGAGGAACGGATCAGGCCCTTACACTTGTAGTTGGCGACTTTGTGCGCCGCTTGCTCGGGCTTGACCGATACAAGCCTACGGCGGAAGAGATCTCTCGTTTTCTTGAGGAACTCCGACTGTATGAACGTTCTGTAGGGCGCTTCCAATATCATATTCCGGACGAAGAACTGAAGAAAGCGCTAAATTCACTTCCTGTCGAGGTCACCGGAACGGAGTCTGATCCGGTCGAAGTCTCCTCTTTCAGGAACCTTCAGAGAGTAGAGACCAACCGTGTCAGGGGCGGCGCACTCAGAGTAGTCAACGACGGCATCGTTGGGCGCGCTCCCAAGGTTCTGGTCATAATCGAAAAGCTTGGTTTCCAAGGCTGGGATTGGCTAGGAGAGTTCGGGAAGAAATCTGAAAAGAAGTCTGCAGGGTTCATGGATGACGTTATCGCCGGGCGTCCAATCTTCTCCTTTCCGTCAAGGCGGGGCGGTTTCAGGCTAAGGTACGGCAGGTCGAGGAACACTGGGTTGTCTGCTGTGGGGATTCACCCAGCAACTATGCTCGTTTTGGACAAGTTTCTGGCAGCTGGCACGCAGATGCGCATTGAGCTTCCAGGAAAAGGTTGTGTCACCGTGCCCGTGGACGCGCTAGATCCTCCCGTCGTCCTGTTGAAAGATGGTTCAGTTGCTCGAGTCTCTTCCGACAACTTCATTGCTCTAAAGGATAGTATCGCCAAAATCCTCTTCTTGGGCGACATTTTGATCAGTTATGGAGATTTCCTTTACACTAACAAGACTCTCTCTCCCTCTGGATATGTCGAAGAGTGGTGGATAAAAGACTTAATGAGAGCTCTCGGTGAGAGTTGTGACGGTAACGTTGAGGAAGCTGCCCGAATTGCCAAGATTCCTGAGGAGAGAATGAGGGACTTGTTGCGAGACCCTTTCGTCTGTAAGCCTTCTGTGAAAGAAGCAATAGATTTGTCTATTCACTTTCGGGTCCCCTTGCATCCACGCTTCACTTTCTTTTGGTCTAACTTGTCCTCAGTACAGGACGTCGATTTGTTACGGAAGTGGCTCTCAACCTCCGAAATAGGCTCAAAAGACGGAGCTGTTTGCAAGATTCTAGGAAAAAACGAACCCGAAGTAATTCAGGGTTTGAGGAAAATCTTTATGCCTCACAAGCTTATCGACGGCAATGTTTTGATTGAAGGGGAAGAAGCATTATCTTTCGCGTTCTGCCTTGGTGTTGATAGTTTACGAACCTTAGACAGCATTTCCTCAGAATCAGTGCTGGAAGCTGTCAGCTTTCTCTCGGGGGTCGGGATCAAGGACAAGGCTCCAACATATGTTGGTGCGCGCATGGGAAGACCTGAAAAGGCTAAACGACGAGAAATGAAGCCTTTGGTTCATGTCCTTTTCCCAGTTGGGCTATCAGGAGGTTCTCACAGGGACCTTGTAGACGCGGCCAAGAAGGGGCCAGTTTTTATTGAGGTAGCCCGACGCAAATGCCCTAACTGTAAAACTTACACTGCAAGAGTGAAGTGCGTTGACTGCGACTGTGAAACAATGATCGAGAATAACTGCCCGCGTTGCGGAAGAACACTGAAAGGGGTAGTCTGTCCAACCTGCAAAGCCGAAGCCGTCCAGTATCAAAGATCTGCCGTCAATTTCAAGGACTTACTTGAGAAAGCATGCCGATCCCTTGAGGTCCCCCTTCCAAAAATCCTGAAAGGTGTCAAAGGAATGACAAACCAGAGCAAGACTCCCGAAGCTATCGAGAAGGGTGTTTTGCGAGCTAAGCATGACTTATCCGTTTACAAAGATGGAACAATTCGATTCGACGCCACAAATGCACCGCTAACACATTTCAAACCTGCCGAAGTCGGCGTTACAGTTGACAAGCTCAGGCAACTAGGCTACTCTCATGATGCTGATGGAATTCCTTTGACTGATCCCTCGCAAGTCTGCGAACTCAAAATTCAGGACGTTGTAATTCCACGGAACGCCGCCGAATACTTTATGCAGACTGCAAGCTTCATAGACGAGCTTCTTACAAGAGTCTATGGCCTTCAAAGTTACTATAAAGTCAGGAGACCCGACGATCTTGTGGGTCACTTGATCATGGGTCTAGCTCCCCACACATGTGTAAGTATTCTGGCTCGAATTGTCGGTTTCACTGATCTACACGTCTGCTACGCTCATCCTATCTGGCATTCAGCAAAGCGAAGGGACTGCGACGGCGATGAGGACACAATCATGCTTGCATTGGATACACTTCTCAATTTTTCGCGCGTCTATTTACCCGCGCAGATAGGTGGAATAATGGATGCCCCTCTTCTCTTGATTCCTTTTGTGAACACCGGAGAGGTTCAGAGGCAAGCCCATGATTTTGACGTGGACGAGGCTTATCCTCTCGAATTCTACACAAAGACTATGGAAAAAGCCGAGGCGCGGGCGGTTCGCCCTTTGGTGGATGTCATTAGTCAGAGGCTGGGAACCGAAGCACAGTTTGAAGGGTTCAAGTTTACTGTCCCGGTTTCAAACGTGAACCAGGGCAACGCCGACAGTTCATACAAACAGTTCAAATCCATGATTGAAAAGCTGAATATGCAACTTGATTTAGGAGAAAGAATTGATGCGGTTGATGTTCGATATGTCGCATTGAAGGTTTTGACGACTCATTTCATCCGAGACATCGCTGGCAACCTGCGGGCTTTCTCAACACAGGGATTCAGGTGTAAATCGTGCAACAAACGCTTTCGTCGCCTGCCTCTTAGAGGAAAATGTCCTTTCTGCGGCGGCTTGCTAACTTTGACCGTTTACCGCGGCGGAATCGAAAAGTATCTCGAAGCTGCTCAGCACAAACCACTCGGTGACGATGTTTGCGAGATC
>CAYSOZ010000008.1:0-16983 GCA_964432815.1 uncultured Candidatus Bathyarchaeia archaeon | reverse complement strand
ATTTGTTAAAGCCTACGTTTCATTTTGTGCCTCTTTAATCAAAATCTAAAGGATTAAACCGTGAAATCTCTAAAAGAGTCTGAGTTTAGATTGTTTGCCTTGGACAAATCACTAAGTAGTTGCGGAGGCAGAAACTATTAATTGCGTGAGCGGAATGTAAATAACAAAGGTTAATATTGCCTTAGAAAGAAAAAGAAGCTGTGGAGAAGTCGATATGACCGAATTAGAAATAGCTGTGGCTCCAATGCACAGATTATGTAAGAAAGCTGGAGCAGAAAGGGTAAGTGAAGCAGCAGCACAGGAGCTTGCAAAAGTTCTCGAGGAGATTGGCGTCAAGATTGCTAAAGACGCACTTGAGTATGCTATGCATGCTGGAAGAAAAACCATTAAAACAGAAGACATTGAGATCGCTACGAGAAAAGTCATGGAAAAATAGCAATCCAATATCAGCGCAGCGCGCCCAAAAGTTCCACCTGTGTGTATACCTTGGTGCGTTTGTCTCAGCTTGAACCCGCCGTCGTTCGTCGTTAAGTGTGCGTGCGCACCAAGACAGTGCTTTCTAGGATAGGGTAAGCGGCAACGATCTTTCCGAAGAGTCTGGCACTGGTTTGTCTTTGCTTAGTCAAGAATTGAATCATGTCTGCTCGATTCCATTTTAAGTGCTGCATTAGGGTTATATGTGACCATTACAAACAGAATGAGCGATCCAAAAATGTCTGACACAGGGATTACTGTAAAGAAAAGCGTGGACTTCTCTGAGTGGTATACAGAGACCGTTCTTAAATCGGAATTAGCAGACTACGCCCCCATAAAGGGGTGTATGATTTTCCGACCGCATTCTTACGCCATTTGGGAGAAAATTCAAGAAGTCTTCAACAAGAAGATCAAAGCCACAGGTCACAATAACGTCTATTTTCCGATGTTCATACCTGAAAGTTTCTTGAAGAAAGAAGCTGAACATTTTGAAGGCTTTGTGCCTGAAGTAGCTTGGGTAACCCAGGGTGGCGACACGCCTCTTGAAGAGAAGCTGGCTATAAGACCCACATCCGAGACCATTATGTATGCAACATTTTCCAAATGGATTAGAAGCTGGAGAGACCTTCCCCTTAAGATCAATCAGTGGTGCAACATTGTCCGTTGGGAAACTAAGGCCACCAAGCTCTTTCTCAGAACCAGAGAATTCCTTTGGCAAGAAGGCCACACTGCCCATGCAACAAGGGAAGAAGCGGAAAAAGAAGTGATGGATATTTTAAATGAATACAAAGACCTTGTAGAGAGCTATTTGGCCATTCCCGTGATTGTGGGAGTGAAAACGGACAGCGAAAAGTTTGCTGGAGCTCTCTACACGACAACCCTTGAATCTATGATGCCTGATGGAAAAGCACTGCAAATGGGAACAAGCCACAATTTGGGGCAAGATTTCGGCAAGGTTTTTGACATTAAATTTGTGGGTGAAGATGAGAAAGACCACTACGTTTGGCAGACTTCGTGGGGCATCACAACGCGACTAATTGGTGCTGTCGTCATGGTTCACGGTGATGACAGGGGTTTGGTGCTGCCGCCTAAGGTTGCACCTGTACAAGTCGTCATTGTTCCAATTCCCTACAAAGGCGCAGATCCGGGTGCTGTGGCGAAGAAGGCTCAAGAAATTTATGAAGCACTCAAAGAAAGAGAGCTGGCTGTTGTGCTGGACGATAGAGAAGAATACACTCCTGGCTGGAAATTCAACCAGTGGAAACTGAAAGGCGTACCAATCCGGATTGAGATAGGACCGAGAGACCTGGCGAAGCAGCAAGTGACACTGGCAAGGCGGGACACATTCACCAAAACGCCAGTCAAAGAGGACGAAACTGTAGACACGGTAGAGAAGCTACTTAAAGAAATCCAGCATAATCTTTACGCGAAAGCTCGAATAAATCTAGAAGAAAAAACAACATCAGTCAAAGACTACGGGGAATTCAAAAAAGTACAGAGCGAAAAGGGAGGATTCATCAAAGGAGCTTGGTGCGGCAACTCGGTCTGTGAAGAAAAGATTAAGGAAGAAACTGGAGCAACAATCAGATTGAGACCCTTCGTGAAAGAAAAGCCAAGTTCAAATTGTGTCTATTGTGGCCAAGATGCAGCAGAGACTGTCTATTTCGCTAGATCCTACTAGCCGCGAAAGGAATCATTCAGTTGACATAAGTGATAACTAGGACAACTTGACGTATTTGTTCAGTTCTTTCGCGACGTTTGATACTCCAAGTTTGCTCAGAGTTGCCTTCTTTGGAATCCCTCTTTCATCCCAGCCTCTCTTCTTATAGTAATTCTGCAGCATAACAACGAACTTCGCTGAGTCAAGTGTCGAACCCATCATAGGTCCTTTTGTAAGAGGCTCTCTAAACCATCGCATGGGTGGAGCATCTATTTCATATGTCCAATTCTTGCCGTATTCGCGTATCCAGAATGCTCGAATTAATGTGAGTATTCTGTCAGCTATGTAGTTCAACGCGGTCCATGTTAAATCCGTCCCTGTTGCTGCGTGCAAGAACTTCGGGTACCATTCAACCTCAAAGCCTAAGCTGGCTTGAGGCAAACGACAAAGAGTCAGATATTCAAAGATTCCACCGCGGATAAGCTGTAACTCAATAACTTTGTCGACTTTTTCATCGCTGTAGGTTTCTCGTCCAGATTTGACTTCCCAGCCGATTACCCAAGCGTCCTTGTGATGAGCACCGATGGAGCTGGTCCCGTATGATAAGGCCATGCCGGGTGCGGCGTGACAATCATAAGCACTTACTTCCAATCCCTTTACATGCATTGCCCATTCTTCTGATCCTTGACCTATCTTTGCTGCAGCTGCTTGTACGCCATCAGCCAAGAGATCGCCGAGACCTCGCCTGTAGGCTATGTCGTTGACTAAAGTCTTGATTTCATGGAATTTGCCCCAATGGAGTTTCTCTGGGATCAGTTTTTTCTGTGAAGTCTCTATCGCGAATCCTAACACGTTTCCAAGTGATATTGTGTCAAGGCCGAACTCATCCGCGAGTCGGTTTAGAGTCGCCACTTGGCCGAGATCTCCTAATCCTATATTGGAGCCTAACATGGCCACGTTTTCATAGTCAAGTTCTGACTCCTTTTTTTCCGAGTCCACCACGACGTTGCCGCATGTCATGTTGCAAAATGGGCAACCTCGATTAGAGACCTTGATCTCTTCCATGGCAAATCCTCCTATCTTGTCAGCGTCTTCGAAAACGCCTTCGCTAAAATTCCGTGTTGGCAGTACGCTGTTCTCCTGACTCCATTCAACCGTAGACATCGTGCCCTGCTGCTTCCAAAAGGCGAAATTGGGTTTGGTTAGTATTTCCCTGTAGCCGTCAGCGCTTAGCTCCTTCAATTCTTCTGGAAAGGCAACAGGTAGCTCCTCGGAACCTTGAAAGACTATGGCCTTTAGGTTTTTGGAACCCATGACAGCTCCCATCCCAGGCCTTCCGCCAGCGCGTCCTTCTTGGGAAATCACTGTGGCAAATCTCACCAGGTTTTCTCCGGCTTGACCTATGCTGACAACGCCCACATCTTTTTCGTATGCTGCTTTTAATTGGGCTTCGGTTTCAAAAGAAGTCAGACCCCAAAAATCCCGGGCGTCCAAAAACTCTGCGACTTCGTTTTTGATATGAAGCACAGCCGGAGTTTTTGCCTTTCCCTCGATTATGACTGCGTCAAATCCGGCCTTGCGCATGAAAACAGCAGCATGAGTCCCTAAATTTCCATCCCCATAGCCGCCTGTTAATGGACTCTTGGCTGCAACTACAAGTTTCCCACTATTAGGCAACCCCAAACCAGTCAATGGACCTGCGGCGAAAATCAGCTTGTTTTCAGGTGACAATGGATCTATTCCCGGCTCAAGCTGATCCCAGAGTATCTTTGCAGCGAAGCCTCGGCCCCCTATAAAATTCAATGCTAAACTAGCGTCGTATGTTTCCGCGACTGCCTTGTTCTTACTCAAGTTGACTTTTAAAAAAACACCTTTCCAACCGAACAATCAGTCTCACCAAACCCAATTGAAGTAGTATTGAGTATTGCGACAATAAAAGTTTAATGAAGACTGAATAATCTCAGCGCAATGTGAGGAAGCACAAAAACCCCCGATGAGAATGCTAATCCGCTGCTATTGAGGAAGCTTTATACAACCGAAGGCAAACCTTGCCTCTACAGGCAGATCTGAAAGTTGGAAACGGTTAGAGTAGCAGCAAGAGCGAAAACAATCGAGTATGCCATACGAGACGTGATTGCCCACACTGAGGAGCTTGTTAAGAACGGGAGAAAAATCTACTACCTAAACATTGGTGATCCTGCTGCCTTTGATTTCAAGACACCTCAAAACGTGAAAGACGCTTTATGCAGAGCAGTGGAAGAGAACGACAATTACTATTCACCCTCGGAGGGAAGAGCTGAGCTACGCGAAGCGATAGTGAGAAAGGAAAAAAGAATCAACAAAGTAGACATTTCAGCAGACAAAGTGCTTGTCACGGCGGGCATCTCGGAAGGAATTCAGATGTTGCTTGCGGCCCTGGTTGAGGAGGGCGACGAAATTCTCTTCCCTGGACCAACATACCCACCGTACATCTCATACACGAAATTTTTTGCCGGCACACCAGTCGCCTACGAAACAGTTGAAGACGATGCTTGGCAACCAAATATTGACGATCTAAGAAGCAAAATCTCTGACAGAACACGTGCCATAGTGATAACCAATCCAAATAACCCAACAGGCTCAGTTTACGACAAAGAAATCATACAGGAAATTCTTGACATCGCAGGCGAACATGACCTACTGGTATTATCGGACGAGATTTACGACCAGATAACATATGAGAAAGAATTCACCAGCACCGCTCACCTATCCAAAGATGTGCCAGTGGTCGGGTTAAACGGCTTCTCAAAAGTCTACGGGATGACAGGCTGGCGATTAGGCTATCTATATTTCAAAGGCGAAGGCAAACAGCTGGATGAACTTAAGCTGGCGGTAGAAAAGGAATGCAGAATTCGCATATGCGCAAACACGCCGGTGCAGATAGCAGCGACAGCCGCACTTGACGGGCCTCAAGATTTTCTTGAAGATGTCAACGGTAAACTCAGACAAAGAAGAGACTTCGCTTGGAAAAGGCTAAACGAGATTGAGGGAATAAGCGCAGCAAAACCCGAAGGAGCTTTCTACATCTTCCCGAAAATTCACCAAGTAGGTTCAAGATGGCACACTGACATGGAATTCGTCGTGAAACTTCTCAAAGAAACGGGCGTTCTGACTGTCAACGGTTCAGGCTTCGACCCAGTTTACGGTAAAGGTCACGCCAGAATAGTGTTTTTGCCGCCGATAACGGAAATGGAAGAAGCGTTTAACGGCTTAGAAGATTTTATGAAAAAAGGCAATTGAGAGACTAGGCAACCACGTAGTTGGCCAAAATCTCTCCTATATTTTTACTCCATTAGCTGGATCTTGTATTATCTTTCGGAATTCAGCCAGCAATTTTTTAGTCACCGGACCAGGCTTTCCTGAGCCTATTCGACGTTTGTTGACTTCGCGGATGGGCATCATCTCCATAGCCGTCCCGGTGAAAAAGGCTTCGTCAGCGGTGAAGAGCATAAAAGGCGTTAGGTTAGTCACGGTGAGCTTGTACCCAAGTTTTACAGCGAGGTTCACCACAACTTCAGCGGTGATTCCGGCTAATGCCCCAGTAGAAGGAGGTGGGGTTATCAACTCTCCATTCTTCACTATAAACAAGTTTTCGCCAACGCCCTCTGCAATGTAGCCGTTGCTTTCAAGGCAAAGCGCCTCGTCATAGCCGTTAGTGTTAGCTTCGATCTTTGCCAAGATGCTGTTAAGATAGTTAAGCGATTTTATTTCATGCGTTGTTGAATCAACTGGATTTCTTCTAACCCAGGAGAGCATCGTTGTAATGCCATTTTCTTCAGCCCCGTCAGCGTGCAGCGATATGGCATCAGTTATTATGATTACCGAAGGCTTGGGGCACTTTCTCGGGTCTAATCCCAGGTCTCCGATGCCACGAGTCACCAACAAGCGAATGTAGGAGTCTTTCAGCTTATTCTTCCTGAGTGTCTCAAGCAGGGCTTGAATCATTTCCTCTTTGGATAGCGGTATGTTGAGCATTATGGCGTGGGCAGAGCGATAAAGTCGGTCGATGTGTTCTTTTAATTTGAAGACTACGCCATTGTAGGCGCGAATACCCTCGAAGACACCATCACCATACAATAAGCCGTGGTCGTAAACGGAGACCTTAGCCTGAGATTTAGGATAGTGATTGCCGTCGATATAGACTACCAGTTCTTTGTCCAATTGGTCTTCAACTCTTTTTGATGCATTTTCCATATCATTCGATGGTCTGATATAGTTTATGGAAGTGATATGGACGATTCATATATCAACCGTGGAAAAGTGGTCTCTTGGAGAGGTATAGTGGAAGTGGTAGGGGCTTGAACGGTTTTCCCAGTGTTTTTTCAGATATTTTTGCCATCAGTTGATCAACGGTCATATTTTGTTGGCAACTTCGAAATTCGCGGTCTCTAACTGACAGAGTCCCAGATGAGAGTTCTTTTTCCCCGATGACGACAATGTACGGTATCCATTCTTGCTCTGCTTCTCTGATCTTCTTCTGCAATGTTGATGCGCTGTCATCGATATCCACTCGTATATTACGGACAGCTATCTGTTGAGCGAGTTTCTCAACGGTTCCCATGAATTTGTCAGATATTGGAATAAGTCGGACCTGGGTTGGAGAAAGCCAAAGGGGAAGCATTGGCACTTTGCCTTTCATTTGATCCTTGTAAGCTTTTTCAAGCAAAGCGTAGATATCTCTTTCAATGGCGCCGCTTGGTGAGCAGTGTAAGATTAATGGATATTGCTTTTCGCCTTTATCGTCAACATAGGTTATCTCGTAACGCTTGGCGTTTTCAACGTCAATCTGATCGGTTGAAAGCGCAGCTGCTTTGTCTTGATTGTCTACGAAGTTGGCTTCCCATTTCAGCATGAAGTAGAAAAACCTCTCTGCCCAGAGCTCAACCAAGAGGGGCTTTCCGAAGATTTTCGCCAAATCCGCGATAAAGTCTCTGTTTTCTTCGTAGAAGTCTTTTGTGAAACGTATGGCCACTTCGAAGTCGTCCTTTGATAAACCGATGTCGCCTAAGACGTCTATGCATAGGTTAAAGCGCGCTTTGAATTCCTCTTTTGCTTGTGCCAAGTCGGTGCAGAAAGCATGGCAGTCGGGCATAGTAAATGCACGAAGGCGTCTTAGTCCAACCACCTCGCCGCTCTTTTCGCGTCTGAAACTGTAACGCGTCAACTCGTAGAGCTTAAGAGGCATTTGCCTGTAAGATATCTGAGCATCGTGCAACATCAAGAACTGCCCGAAACACGCGGAGAATCTGAGAAATAGTTCCTTGTCCTCGGTTTTGAGCAGATATTGACGAGCTGGAAAACGATTCAGGTAATCCGCTAAGCTTGGATGTTGATAATCATACATAATCGGAGTCTCAACTTCCATGGCGCCGTAAGCCACCATCCTCGAGGTGACATACTGCTCGAGCAAAGACTTGATCAGTCTACCTTTTGGATACCAACGTAAGTTACCTGGATCGCTCCCTGGCTCATAATCAGCTATCTCAAGCCGCTTCATCAAGAGAACATGAGGAGGCATTTGCTGGCTTGCGCGAACTTTCCTGATTTCGTATTTCGAGAACTTTCTAAGATTTTCGTGCCCTTTGAAGTCGAAGGTATCGATTGGCAGGAGTTTTCCATCGGGTTGAAGTATATGCCAAAAAGACTTCAGTTTCTCTTCAGCCTTTACAGCTTGAGAAATCTGCTCTTCTTTCTTTTCCTCAACCTCCTCAGCGATCGGTGCATAGAAACGAGACTGCTCAGCTAGTGGATGACCTTTTATAGAAATCGTGAACTGTTTGTTCCAACCAAAAGGGGCTCGGAAAGTTTCGATGCCTTTCTGTTTGGCGTAAGTTTCCATATTTTTTATTAGTTTCAAGGCTTCGCTGGGTACGCTTAATTTGCTGCTTAGATGAGCGAAGGGATAAATCAGGATTCTGTTGGTTTTTTGCTTTCCGAGGAATGCGCGGGTGTCGTCTATTGCTTTTTGGGTTAAGGCTGAGTTGTCGCCTTCTTCAATAGCCACAAAAAGGACAACCACTTCTTCGACGCGGTTTTCTTTCTTCTCCGCTTCTTCAGCTATGCTGATTTCTTTCTCCACTGGTTTGTAGATGATATAGTTAGAGTGTAATTGTAGTATTCTCAAAAGTCTCACGCCCTAAGCGCCGTAGCGCCATTTCTCAAGGGTTTTGTCTTTTTTTGTTTTCTTCTTGAATTCCTTATAATGCTCTCTACAGAGAAAAACACGTTTCTGGCCACTGCCAACTTTTAACCCAGCAGATTGGGCTTTTTCCGTTGAAATTGAACGAGCAGCTTCTTTGCTGCAACTCGATACGCTGCATGTGACCCCTTTATCTATGCGACCCAATATCTTACGCCCCAAGCATAATTTCTACGCAGTACATTACGTGCTATTGCTTAATTTCCTTTTCATAAATAGACCAGGCTCTGCGATAAATCTCTTCTTTTTCTCCAAAAAATCTGGGTCCAATGTCTTCGATAACGAGTGATGCAGCGGCGGAGGCCACGCATGCGCACCATAGGGAATCTTTTTGTCGATTGTACTCAGTCAGAAAGCTGCCTATGAAAACGTCTCCCGCACCGGTCGGATCAATCACGACTGCAGAATCGCAAACAGGGATTCTGTAAGTAGTCTGATCCATGGAAAGCAGAGAGCCAGAAGCACCCAAGGTTACAATCACGGTTTTCACTCCATAGTCGTGAACAGTCTTTATTGCCGAGTCAAGATCAGAACACTGTGTTAGAGCAACTATTTCGTCCTGCGAAGATTTGTAGATGTTGACAAGGCTAAGTAGATCCTTGTGAACCGGATGTGCGTTTGTGGCCTTACCATCGCCATCGAAACTTCGCAAAAGACCTTGTGGGTCAAGCGACAGTAGATCCCCGTGCTCTCTCAAGTCCTCAACTGATTCGTAAGAGATTTCACCATCGATAGGGGCCAGGTGGATAATCTTGGCTTTCAGAGCTGAGGGAAGATCACAGGTACATATTTGAGACCCCTTGCTTTTCAGCCTTAGACTTCTGCCTGCAAAGTCTTTGAAGTATTCAAGCTCAAAACGCGTTGTCTTCTCCTTCGGAAGTTTAACAACGCCAGATACGTCTATTCCTTCCTGACAAAGCCACCAAAGGTACGCTTCCGGAAAATCTGCGCCGACATTGGAAACTGCAGCCACTGATCCCTCCAAACGTCTCGTCACGAGAGAAACATAAGTTACTGAGCCGCCCAAAACGGTAAACGGACGAATTTGGCTCGGAAGCCGAATGTCATCTATTGAAAAATGGCCGACAACTGCGACGTCAAAATCTTGCACGGAACCCCGAGCCTCTTTATCGAAGGTATTGGACTCGCTAATATATAGAAATAACCATTTGGGCAAGTATTACGATTGAAGCAATAGTATAGCTTTTGCCAAATCGCCTTCGCATTCTTCTAACGCTTGTCGAGCTGCGTCTAAGCTTTTACCTGTCTGGTCTGCCACGAGCTGAACATCCTCTTCAGAAACTGTATGTCCGGCTGGTGCTGCAGATGCTGTCTTGCGCTCTGGAGCTTTTTCGGTTACTTGTCCGCCTATGACCTGGAAGATTTTTTGGCCTTGCATTTCAAGGATTGCCACCTCAGGCTGTTCTACAACAATCTCCTTACTGGCCGTTCTTATGATCACCTGCTCCACTTCTGGAACAGAGTCCATGTTCATGCCCATGCGCTGCATCATGCGTCTCGTTTCGCGTGGGTTCATGCGTCTGCTCACGATTATCTTCTCCTCCTGATATCTTGTGAAAGAACTTCTTATACTTAACTTTCCTCGGTACAGCCGTGTCTGACCTTGACAGCAACCCCAACTTTAAACGCCATCATCTCTGAGCTGGACAATAGAGCGCGGCCAACCGCCAGAACTTGGTCATTTTCATCCAGAACGATAACTTCGTCTTTCGATCGAATTTCATCGTCAACTTTAACAACGTGTGCGGCGAACACATCCCCGCCCTTGGCAACGAATTCTGAAACATCGTTTCGTATTGTAACGAAACATTGAGCGAATCTAGCTTGCTTGACAACAGTTCTGGCAGCGTCTATGCTTAAGGACAGATAGCCATCAGTAGGGCGAAGTGTGGCAAGTCTTTGGCCATTTAAAATAATGTAGCGTATCCGGCCAGTAGCCTTGGAATAGGAAATTTCCACCGTTTCTGGAAAAAGCCTTTCGCCCACGCCTTTCCCGAATTGAAGATCAGCAACACTCCTTATTCTTCTAAGAGCGTTTTCCATAGATTTTCCCCTTTTTTTTATGCCTGTTTTGGCTTCGACAACTATAAACACAACGTCACAATAAAAGCAGTCTGGGTGTCAATCAATTTGCGATGTGAAGTTTGCGGACGCAAAATCTACACCAGCCCTCTCACTGCCCTAATCGAGGGCGCAAAGTTAACAGTATGTGTTGAATGCTCAAAGCATGGAAAAATAGTTCGTGAAGACTTTGGAATAGAAAAGAAAACTCCGAGAAGGATACCACCTGTTCCTGCAAAAATGCAGAGAAAGAAATCCATTGAAGCCAAGGTTGAAATCACTCAGGAAGTTGCAGAAGGCTATCACCTGCAAATTCGACAAGCAAGAGAAAAGCTTGGACTTTCACATGAAGAGCTTGGGAAAAAGATCAATGAAAAGGCTTCTGTTCTGAGCAATCTTGAAACCGGAAAAATGACTCCGAACAATGTTCTCGTAACAAAGCTTGAGCATGCATTGAAAATCAAATTGCTTGTTCCGATTTCTGAGGAAAAAGTTGCAGAGTCCCCTAAATCGCAGAATCTGGAACTAACTCTTGGAGACGTGATGCGGCTTAGCAAGAAAGGCGGGGAGGAGCTGACGGGACGAAAGCAGTCATAGTCCAGAGACGACTCAACCGCGAAACTTCAAGCCTGGAAGAGCTGGGTCGACTAGCAGAAGCGGCTGGATACGAGGTTGCTGCAACACTCGAACAGGTAAGAGAGCCTGATGCCCGTTTTCAGATAGGTCGTGGGAAAGTTGAAGAGCTCGCCGCGTTGGTAAAGGAAAAAGGCATCGAAAAGATAATCTTTGATAATCCGCTCAGGACGGTTCAGTCCTACAATCTCGCAAAGGCCACGGGAATCGAAGCTATAGACCGCTTTAAACTTATACTCGAGATTTTCACGAAAAGAGCCACCACGACTGAAGCTAAATTCCAGATACAGTTGGCTACGCTGAAATATGAACTCGCTCATGCCAAGGAAAGAGTGCGGCTGGCTAAGATGAAGGAGCAACCTGGTTTCATGGGATTGGGCGCCTACGAAGCTGATGTTTATCGGGAGGCGGTGAAACTGCAGGTGCATACTATCCAGAAGAAACTCAAAGTAATTCAAGAAAAGCGATTCCAACATCGCCAACGGAGAAACGAATTGGGATTTTCAGCGATTTCGCTAGCAGGATACACAAATGCTGGGAAGAGCTCATTGTTCAACGCTTTAACGGCGGAAACAGCGCATGTTGATTCGAAGCTATTTACGACTTTATCAACTACAACCCGACTGATTGAGATTTCGAAAAGGAAGTTCTTGTTAACGGACACCGTTGGTTTCATAGATCGCTTGCCGCTAACGTTGATAGAGGCTTTCCATTCAACTTTAGAAGAGACAATCTACTCAGACCTCATAATTCTGGTTTTGGACCTCAGCGAACCCTTGGAAACGATTGAAAAAAAGAATAGCATTTGTCTGGAGACAATAGACCGCATAGGAGCATCTGGCATTCCAATACTAACGACATTGAACAAGATTGACTTACTGAAAGAGACTGAAGTACAGGAGAAAATCGAAAAACTGAAAACAAAGATCAAAAATCCCTTTATCATATCGGCACTTGAAAAAACAAATCTTGAACCTTTGAAAAAGGAGATCCTCAAAAGACTCGAAGACTACGTCGGGGTGTCTCTTTCAATCCCACTGAATAAAGACGCCATGTCGTTCGTATCATGGATCCACGAAAAGGCGGACGTGCAGAAGACAAATTACTCGGACAACTCCGTGCAGATGCTTCTTGAAGCCACTCCGGCATTCGCTGAAAAAGTTAGAAAACGGGTTGAAGAGCTCAATGGAAAATTCGAGACAAAACACGAGAACGCATGAAAGAAAGAAAATCGCCCAACAGGTTTTCGTTCTAAGGTGGGGACATAGGCCTCAACGGGATGTTAGACTTACAACCCATGTTGCCTTGACGGCTCGAGCTTTAGGCGCTTCAGGATTCATACTGTCTGATGTTATTGATCATAAAATCAAAGATACAATAGTAAAAGTCTCGCAGAACTGGGGAGGAGAGTTCCTTTTTGAGATGGGGACGCCCTGGAAACATGCAGTGAATGACTGGAAAATCAATGGTGGTGCGGTTGTGCATTTGACGGCTTACGGAGAAAACATACAAACGAGCAATGTGCTACAACGAATCCATGAATTGAAAAAGAATGTTCTTGTCGTAGTGGGTAGCCAGAAAGTTCCCAAGGATTTCTTCTCGAAAGACATTTCTGACTTTAATGTTTCAATCGGGAACCAGCCTCACTCAGAATGTGCAGCTTTGGCAATCTTCTTAGACAGATTCTTTGAAGGTGAGGAATTGGCGTCGGTTTTTGAGGAAGCGAGAATAAGGATAATCCCTCAAGAAAGAGGCAAAAAAACCGACGTTGAAGATAGATTTAACGTAGAAGCTTGAACAAGAGTTTTATTGCAGCATTGCACATTTATTAGATATCGAAAGGAACACGTTATGTTATCTACCATTGATGACGCCACGCTCATGAAAGTGGCAGCAGCGCTGGGTGAAGAAGAAGCCGTAAAACTGATTGAACATATTAAGAACATTGACGAAACAACAGATGATGAGATTTCTAGCAAAACCGGCATTCGGCTAAATTCAGTCCGAAAAATACTCTACAAGCTTTATGATCATTCACTCGTTAGCTTACGAAGAACCCGTGACCCAAAAACAGGCTGGTTCATATTCCATTGGAAGCTCCAGCCCGACCAGCTTGAAGGCTTTATCCTAAGCCAAAAACGACGAGTTCTTGAGAAACTCAACGTTCGTCTTGAATATGAGAAGAATCATGATTTCTATTACTGTAGTACTCCAGGGTGCAAACGAGTCCCGTTTGAAGAAGCGGTAGAATTAGTTTTCCATTGTTCTACATGCGGCAAACCCTTGGCGCATTACGGAAACGAAATACTTGTTCAAAAACTGGCTGAAAAAGTCGAGACGTTAAGGAAGGAACTGGGTGAGTAACAGGCTTCCTTCCAGGGAGCAAGCACTCCAATTTCTCCGAGAAAATCGGTGCCATCCGAAAGTTATTAGACATTGTGAAGCTGTTGCAGAGCTTGCGCTGAGAACTGCAAATGTTCTGATAAAGAGAGACCTGAAAATTGACTCTGACCTCGTGGAGATAGGTGCTCTCCTCCACGACGTGGGTCGTTCAAAAACTCACTCGGTACACCACGCAGTTGTAGGGGCAGAATTAGCAAAAGCAGCGGGTCTACCGGAGCCGGTGATTTCAATAATAAGAAGACATGTCGGTGGCGGAATCACACCCAGTGAAGCGGAGGAGCTCGGATGGCCGAGGGACGATTACATGCCGATCTCGATTGAAGAAAGAATTGTTTCTTACGCCGACAAGTTAATCGTTGATTCCAAGCAAGCACCAATTGAGGTAACCATACGAAAATTGATTAGAGAAAACAGAAAAGAAGCTGCTGATAGAGTCCGGAAAGTCTATGACGACATACAGAATCTTATTGGCGACGACCCATGATTAAGCTGACATTGCTTGTGAAAACACACAGCATACATGAATCAAAACAAATCGAAAAAGCCTTGAACGACCCATTCGGTGACCTAAAAGTTGAGGCAAGAATCGTAGACAGGATCGCCGAAGGGTGGGTACAAGTTGGTTTTGAGGGAGAAGACGAAAATATTGCAGCAACTTACGCGACAAATGAGTTTGGAGTTTGCCCAGCCAGCATGGACAGCCTCAAACAGATGACAGTTCTTAAAGGATACATAACTGGCTTTGAAGACACCAGCGAAAGCCTGTCGGTTGACGTAGGGATTTTCCAGCCAAAAATCGTGCACGCAACGATCCCGCTGCATGATTTGCAGGCCCAACTAGTCGAAGGAAGGAAAATCCCGCTGAAAAAAATTGCTGAAATTTACGGACTCTGCGAAGACCTGCCGCTAGAGATCAGAGTAACGCGCTTCGGGGAAAACGAAAGTGGAATAGAGGCTCTACTTTCAGATGATCAAGTGAAAAAGTTTCAAACGTGGCAAGCGTCTCTATTGGACAGACTAGTGGTTTTGGGGTTATCTCTTCAAGACATAAGAAACATTTTGAAAAATGAAAGACTAGACAGAGACGTCATAGATATTGAACCATTGGGACTACTGGAGTACGCTTTGACATGCAAGCTTGGAACTGACGCAGCAGGATTGATTCCCAGAATAGGCAGAAGAGTCAGAAGAGCGAAATTCGCGGTTTTCAACCCAAAAAAACTATTAAATCTAAAATCAAAAGCTTGGCCCATAGAAACTAATCAAACACAGCCTGAAAAATCATAAAACGAAACATTTTTTAACAAAATTATCGAAAACTGAGACGAACAACTAGAAATTGTTGACGGAAAAACTGCGAACAAGCTTAAATTTTCGGTTTGACGCAGACTAATCAGGTGCTTAGTCATGAACCGATTACGAGTAGTCAGGGTTGATACTCGCAATGGCGATACCCACTTCATCATGTTAGAGCAAAATCTTCTGGAAAAGCGTAGAGGCACCAAGTACTTAGACGAGATGGAGATGAGGAGAGCGTCCAAACGGGAAGCCTACAAACCTCTGGCTCTGATTCGTGCCGAATAGTTGAATCGTCAATTTGGTCAATAGATTTCAATCGTACTAAGGTTGCTTGGAACCGATAAAAGAAATCTAAACAGCCACTTATTCTGGAGATCGCCGAGGCGAAAGCGATCCTTAGAACAGCGTCCAGTTCCCTTCTTTGTAAGATGTTTTGCGGGCGTGGGTGTAATTCTCTCTTTTTAGTTGTTAGTCTGCATTTGAAAAGCACAGTGAACCGATAGGTTTATATGAGAAATTCAACATATGAAACACTCTTCATATTGCAATACCAAATCGAAAGAAACTCTGAGTTGAAAATGCATGAAAAAAGGATTGACTGAAATCTGCTACAAGTTTTTCACAAACTTGTCGAACCCCACCAGATTAGCCGCGCTTGAAATCTTGATGAACCGGCCGATGAGCGTGAATGAACTTGCCGACTCACTAGGACAGGAGCAAAGCATGATCTCGCATAATCTTCAACCTTTGCTCCGATGCAATTTCATCTTCATCAAAAGGCAGGGAAAAAAACGCATTTACTCGGCTAACCAGGAGACCATCGGAGCCATCTTCAGGGCGGTTGAGAATCACGCCGAGAAGTATTGTCCAACGGGCGGAAAATGTTTGGAGGAGAACTAAGAATTGGTGACTAGAAAAATCGCACAAATAGACGAATCATTATGCAATGGCTGTGGTAGTTGCATTCCCAAATGCGCCGAAGGAGCACTTAAGATAGTTAACGGAAAGGCTACTATCGTCAAAGACATCTACTGTGATGGCCTCGGGGCATGCCTAGGACACTGCCCTCAAGGCGCCATCACCATCATAGAGAGAGAAGCCGAACAATTTGATGAAGAGGCTACACGCAGCCACGTGAAAAGTGGAGAGAAATCTGGCAATAAAGCACCAGTAATGCAGTGGCCACTTAAAATCAATCTCGTGTCCTTTAAAGCGCCTTTCTATGAAGAAGCTGATTTGTTGATCGCCGCCGACTGTGCTCCGGTAGCACTTCAGAATTTCAACAGTTCTCTCCTGCCTGGAAAGAGAGTAATAATTGGCTGTCCAAAATTCGAAGACGCAAGAGCATATGCTCAGAAACTTGGGGAAATATTGAAACAGAACAACGTTTCAAGCATAACGGTTGCCCATATGGAAGTACCCTGCTGCTCAGGCTTGAAATGGGCTGTGGACAAGGCTATCGAAGCGTCTGGAAAACAAATCCCAATTAAGCGATATGAAATAACGATTAGGGGTGAAATAAATGAGCGGTAATACCAATCCCGTGAAGAGCCCTGAAACTTGCCCAGGCTTAAGAGATTTTCTCAGACCGACCTTGGCTTACGTGAAATGTCATGTTTGCGGCGGCAATGTGGAGATTTGGAGCGATGAAAATGCAGGAATATGCACCGATTGCGGAGCTGAATGGAAAAGACCTGACAAAAACAGTTCTTGCTTAGATTATTGTGAGTACGCAGACAAATGCAGGGGCATCATCGAATCTAGAAAGACCTGAAGTGGAGGATGGATAAAATGGCTGATACTGAACATCCAAGGATTAAGCGTGAGAAGAAAACCATCAAAGCTATGGTGAACATTTATTGCAAAGCCAAGCACAATACAGAAAAAGAGCCCTGTACTGAATGCAACGAATTTGTTGAGTATGCGGAATTTCGTTTAGACAGATGTCCATTCCAGGAAAACAAGACTACATGTGGAAAGTGTCGTATACACTGTTACAAGCCCGACATGAGAGAGAAGGCAAAGACAATCATGCGATATTCTGGTCCCAGAATGCTTCTGCACCATCCACTGTTGGCAATGCACCATTTGATTGACGGTCGCAAGAAACCTGAAGACGCCAAAATAAAGACCGTAAAACAATGACTAAATGCTACAGAGTGGCGCAAGAATTCACATATTAAATGGTGGGCCT
>CAYSOZ010000007.1:0-17901 GCA_964432815.1 uncultured Candidatus Bathyarchaeia archaeon | reverse complement strand
GTGTGTAGACAAATATGCTTTTTCCCTGGCTCTGCTTTAGGATTTCCTCCAGATCTATCAGGTCATGTCCAGAAACCAATATTGCCTTTCCTTTTCTCGCCCCAAGAGGAACTTTTGTGGGGATGGGGTGACCATAGGTTTCCGTGTTTCCTGCATCCAAAAGCTCCATAGCCCTGATGTTGACTTCGCCGCATTTCATCACCAATTCCACGAATTCATCAACGCCTAGAGACTTGTCCAAGGTTGCTGCTAGCCCTTGATGTACAAAAGCAAATACCGCTGGGTCTTTTTTTCCGAGAAGGTAAGCGTGGTAGGTGTAGGCAGCTACTCCTTTCAAGCCATAAGTCAGAAGCCAATGAAGCGAATGCAGATCCGGGTTTTCAGCAGGGTCTGATTTTATCCCAAGAAGTTTTCCCTGTTCTATGAGACTTTCTTTGGTCTTTCCCAAAATCAACGTTACTGGGCCTTCATTGAAACTGACCGATGCACCCTTTGCTTGCATCTTCAACCTTAACTGCTCTCGCAACTCTGCTGCCTTTTTGATGTATTCGACAATGCTGTCAGCGTCGAAGTTCACATTGGTCAACGTGGCAAACAACGCCTTACATGTAAAAACGCCAAGTTGCTCGTCCTTTACGCCGATCTTTTCTGCTTCGATTGCTAACTGTGAAACTCCCCTGAGAAGGTAGACCAGCAAATCCTGGAGTGTGGCTACATCAGGAGTCTTTCCACAGACGCCTACAATGGTACATCCTTGCCCCTTAGCTGTCTGTTCACATTGATAACAGAACATTTGTTCATTGCTCATTTCTCAAAACACCAGTTAATTGCTTACACTTCGTTGCAAATAGCTGTTTCCCCGAGGATAGGCAATCTCAGACAGAACGCACGTAAGACTACACGGGTCAACAGAATATGAGAAAGACCAAAGCTGATAGTCAAAAGGTCCCCGCGTTCATGTTTGAAAGGACTGTTAAATTGGAAGCTATGCGGCTGGCGCGGGTCTGGTGCCCAGGACAACGTTAACGTCTGTTGTTTGATTGCCTCTAAATGCGGTAATGGTTAAGCTTTCGTCAGGTAGTGTTTTTTCTTCAAGATAACTTGCCAAGTCATCATTGTTTCTGATTGCGGTTCCATTCAGGGCAACTATGATATCATCAGGATTCAACTTGCCGTCTGAAGGTCCTCCTGCTACTACTGTGGCGATTCTCCAGCCGTACGTGACACTCGACCCTATTTCTTGGGCCATAGCGTAGCTCATGTCTTGTCCTGTAACGCCCAAATAAGAGTGCCCGCTGTATGTTCCTGTTGTTATTAAGGCAAACAATTCTCTTAGAATGGTGTTTGATGGAATAGCGAATCCCAAACCCTGCGAGTCAGACACAATTGCCGTCGTTATCCCCACGACATTTCCGACGGCATTCAAAAGCGGACCTCCTGAGTTTCCAGGATTTATCGGCGTACTTGTCTGTATGATGTTAGCTATTGAGAACGCTCCAGCATAATCTTCGGTTATCGTTCTGCCAAGTGCGCTCACTACTCCCGTAGTTAAAGAGCCGACTAACCCGTAGGGGTTTCCAATTGCGATTACAGTTTCACCTACGCGCAGCGTTGAGGAGCTGACAATTTCTAAAGGCTTAAATTGGCTTGCTGGCGCGTCGTCAACAGATAACACGGCTATATCAGCGTAGGGATCTCTTCCTAAGATTGTCCCTGAATAACCATTTCCGTCTGAAAAAGTAATGCTAAGACTGGTTGTACCTTGAACCACATGGTAATTCGTGATTACGACTTCTCTGTCCGCGTAGGCATAGATGAAGCCGGAACCTTGAACTTCTCCGTCTGCTGTGCTTCCTTGAACAAGGACTATGGAATCTCGCACGTTGCTGTAAATATCTGCAAGTGCGGTACCGTTTTGATAGATTGTTATATTTTGGGATGTAACGTTCTGGGAACCTTGAAGCGTTGACAACTGACTTTGAAGCCCCGCAACTTCCCTTTCTAGAGCAGTTATTTCATTGAATGTTATGAAGAGAATAACCATTCCGCCCACTAGCAATCCTGCCACAAACAAGAGCACCATTAAACTAACTGAAGCCTTTCTGCAACTTTTGAAAGAGAGCATCTATGCGTTGCCTCAATCGTGATTGAAGAGTTGGGCTGCCAGATAAAACTTTTCTATTCTCTTCTGTCGATGATGTCTAGGGCTTCCGGTCCTGTGCCGACGAGAACTACAGGTACGCCGCTTCGATTTTCAACTTCTCTTATGAATTGTTTTGCTTCAGTTGGAAGGTCTTCAAATTTTCGTGCTCCTCGACAGCTAGGAAATATGCTGTCAAGTTTTGTCAAAGCGGCTTGTGTGGCGCCGTTAATCTTGGCTACCTTTCTCGCTAATTCGAAGTTAAAGGGGGCAGAGCGTCGATCGCGTCCTGTTCCCGCAGCAGTCTCAAACCAGTTTTTGCTGACGGCTTCCTCTTTTGTCATTTCTCCTGGAAGTGGGCCTGCTCCGACTCTTGTTATAAAGGATTTGTACACGATTAGAACGTCATCGACTCTCGTAGGGCCAACTCCGGCTTCAGAGGCAATTGCAGAGGCTCCCGTGTCTCTGCCTGTCACGTATGGGTATGTTCCATGATAAAGTGAAAGTAGAAATCCTTGGGTCCCTTCAAGTAAGACTTTCTTTCCCGCATCTAAACCCTCGTTTACCTCAGCTACTCCGTCGGTGAGAAATGGCTGAAGTTCAGGTATTTCCCTGGCTAGTTTGGCTGTTCTTCTTACTCGCTCTTCGAGGGCTGGTCCTACTCCCCAGCCTGTTGTGCCTATCCCTTTCAGATGGGCACTGGTCTTGTCCTGAATAGAATGTTTCTCCTCAATAATTGATGCATTCTGATCAACTCCCATTCGACCATGGACTTTTGTCAAATCTACCTCCTCAAGCAACTTGCCAACATGAACGTTAGCACCAGCAGCCACTAGCAATCGACATCTATCATACAAGAAGGCAGCTGGAACCATATGCAGAGCGTACTTCTTCCCATCAATCTCCACTGTATGTGCTGCATTCACAGAACCAGTTCTCACACAGAAATCAAGTTTATCTTTAAGCGCAAGATAGGAAATCACTTTCCCTTTGCCTTCATCTCCCCAGAAAGCACCCACTATAACCGTACACGGCATACAGTACACCGCTCAAAGGTTTCTTCAAGAATTATTTAACCTTGTCGTCGAGCAAAAGCTGCCTTTGTCATAATATTCGAGAAATAAGCCTAAGGACCATAAAAAGTTAGCATTTGTTAGTTTCAGAGAGCACCCCTAGGTCTCGAAGTAATTTTCTGAATTCTTCCTCTCTCAGGGATGCGCGTCTGCCATTTTGGTAGATTTCCTTCACTCTCTGTACCACCACGGTCAACGTTTCTGGATCGGGATGTTTTCCCGCGATTTCAACAATTTTGTGTTGGATTATACCTTTCCCCGACTGCTTCCCTATTGTTAAACGTCTTGTATTCCCTACGAGTTCAGGCGGATAAGGCTCATAGGTTCGCGGATCATTCAAAACGCCATGGGTGTGAATCCCGGATTCGTGCGCAAACCCGTAATCGCCTACAATGGCCTTGTTTGGTGGAACAACGTAACCTGTTGCCTTTCCAATAAAGTCCGCTGTCCTCTTGAGGTTGCGAACTTTGGCTTTGAATTTTTTTATCCCGTAGTGCATGTATAGGTTTAAGATTACTTTTTCAGTTTCGGCGTTTCCGGCTCTCTCACCGATCCCTAAGAAAGTCGTGCTGGCGTAAACTCTATCCCAAACACCTGAAGCAGCCCGGATAGCAGCCATGGTGTTTTCAACAGCATTTCCAAAGTCATCATGGGCGTGAATCTCAATGTTCCGAATTCCGGTTTCCCTCTTGATTGCGCAGATCTTGGCTGGAATTCCGTTTGGTAATGGAGCATCTGGGTCTGAAAGACCTATACCCACAGTGTCGCAAACACGGTAGCATTCAGCCCCTGCCTTTGCCACAGCATTTATGAACATTCTCTCAAAATCCCAATCAGAACGAGTGCTGTCCTCTCCATGGACAAAAACTCTCAAACCACGCGTCCTAGCAGCGTATTCAACTGTTTCAACTGCATTGGCAAGTATTTGCTCCCGATTCTTGTCAGGCCACTTGGCTTTGAAGTGTATATCAGAAACAGGATGCGATATTCCTACTTCTTTGAGGCCACACTGCACCGCACTATCGATGTCCTCTTTGACAGCCCGACACCATCCCGCCACCCTCAAATCAAGGTTCATGTTTTGAATTAGTCTTGCTGCCTGCTTGTCAGGTGCCTGATAATGGAAAAGCTCAATTCTCTCAACGCCAATTTTGCTTAGAAGCTGAGCTATTTTTGCCGCGTCTTTTGGGCCTGTAGCTAAGCCAGGCATCTGAATGCCATCTCTCAGCGTCGTATCATCTATGATAGGTTCAGTGTTAAGTGTCCTTTTGAAATAGAAATTGTCTACCTTCATGTGGCATGACTCTAGCTGCTTGTTTTCCCTTGAAAGACGCAACGCTAAGACAGCGTTGTGGTCATTGATAAGTTTTCCTCAATATTCTATGAAAGATTGTTCAATATATCATATACTTTAGCATTGTTTTGCTTGTCTTAACATTACTGTGTGGTTTACTTTCATCAACCATCTGCATCGTTCCTAAATATCGAGATCAGAAGCTTGGATTCCACTTTGACGCGACATATGGTAGCATAGAAGAAGTCGCTTTTCCCCCCAAATAATAATTGACTAAAATCGTTTCAGATGACAATATCTATTTTTGCATGGGCTTCGGAAAAAGGGATTTAATAGTCCCTGAAATGGCCAGAATGTGCACTGAAGCTTTTGTTCCAGCCAAACTAGTAATCAAAGCTACAGAAGCACGAACCATACTCAAAGCTCCAAGTGCAGTCCGAATCACCGCAGAATTCCTTTCGACGTCATACGATATCAAAGCCAGACCTGTTTGGCTTGCTCCGAATTCCCCGTAAAGTTGTACAATGGAGCTCCAAACCGCATCAATGAACTCTCTTTCACTGGGCATTCGCTCAACTTCAATCTGTAATGCTAAATATCTACGTTTCACTCGTTTCAACAGTCCTTACCTTCCTTTAAAACGCGAATTCCAGGCGCAACGTAACCAGCGCAAAGCTTCGCCCTGTTGCGCTTCACTATCGCCTGGGGATTGGTTGAAACAGCATCCAACGCTTGAGTCTCACTCAAACCGGTAAGCTCAGCCAAAACAGCCATTTCTCTTGGCTTCCTTAGAAGACACTCCTCATTAGCACCGCTAGAAACGACGATAGGCACACGAAATTCCAGTGCAACCGCAACTTCCCTCCTCAGGCCCGAAAGCAACCTGACCCGTGAAGGACCCCTCAATGCTAGAAGTGGTTTAATGTCAAATTCTAAAGCAGCCGAACTATTGCTAGCCAATTCGGCCTCAGCCCTGTCAAAGTAGTTTCTGCGAAAATCAATGGAAGGAAAACTCAACAAGTCAACACGGTGGTCTTTTGCTGCTTGTCTGGCGACTTCTTTGTTTTCGCACATCACACAGACTACCTCAAACTTCCTTCTCAGCTTTCTCAAGAGGCGTATTAGCTCATTCTGCGATTTCGGCTTCAAATCCACTCGGGATGCAAAATCTCCTCTATCAGCATTATCCAAATTTCGCAGCTTTGAATATTCTTCTTCGTATTTTTCAGGAGAGAGCGGAACTCCTATTAAAGTGTAGCCGAGCTTTGCAGCTTTGAACGCCATTTTTGAAAGGCCTTCGCTTTCTTTTGGATTAGCACAGAGGTGCAAATCTGCAAAAGTTCGTGTCATGGCAGTAATCCTGTCTCCTTGCAAAGCAGAACTATTTCCTCGGATGTCTTGTTGTTAAAATGAATCTTGAAGTGGATGGGGTCTTTTGAAGAAAATCGTAATTCACTGTGATATGCGGATTGTTTGTCAAATCGCAAGTAAAGATCTCGCCCCTCCACGTGGAGACTCAATTCATCACCGAGTTTTATTTTATCTAAGGAGGTTATGCCGAGGGCAAGTTTTTGAATAACTGAAGAAATTGCGTCTTTATCAGTAAATCTTGTTTCAAAAAGTGTTATTGGGTTGCCGTGGTGTCCCGTTAAACCAGTCTTCCCAAAAATTGCGCCCTGGGCGAGTTCTTCTGGCAGGGTATTGCGCACTGCGGTCTGAACCTTCTCTGGGTCCTCAGTTGCATGGGAGAAGACTTTTACATTAACGTATCCGACTGGAGGTTTAGAAGACACTTGATGGCACCGCTCTTCTGCTTAGGGCGGTTTTACTTTTTAGGTTTTTTCTTGGCTTGCTGCACCTTTGGCTTCGGTTTTGGCTTAGTCTCCACTTGTTGCTTCTCTTTGAAGGCCTTCAGTTCTGAGATGTTGGCTTCGTGTGCTGTTTTCCTTCGTTTGTCAACTGGTATTTTCATCTTTTTGGCTTCTGATTGGTCTAATCCCGCTTTCTTAATCTCTTCAATACTGAAACCCCTGCCGCTACGGTGTCTTCCATCCGATTTCTGGATTGAAGGCTTAATGTGATGCATTCTATTGCGCTCCTTTTGCGCCTTTGCGTCTGCTGGGTCGGAATTTCTCTGCGCCTCTACCCTTTCTGCGTAGACTCCGGACTTTCTTACCTGAACTGGTTAGGCTGCGAAAGACTCGTCGATGATGTTGCTTCTCTGTTATCCAACCTACATCTCTATCAGTCTTTATCGCTGGGTGATTCTTGTCTAAAAGTATCACTTCAAACCATTTGTGGCGTCCGTCCTCGCCAACCCAGTAGCTGTTCAATACTTCTAGATTAGGGAATTTCTTGGCTGTGCGTTCTTCAGCGATTAAGCGTAGGCTTTTTGCGGGTTTGAACTTCTTAACACCCATACGTTTTGGTCTACGCCCTGATCTAGGGCGTTCCTTTCTCAGCCCGCCTCTTCTGACACTTGCCCGAGCCATGACGAAGCCTTGTTTAGCTTTGTAACCAAGTTTTCTCGCGCGATCGAGTCTTGTCGGTCTTTCGATCCGCACAACAGTTCGCTGCTTTCGCCACTCGATTAAGCGTTGGCGCATGAGTTCGTCCAGGAACGATATCTCTGGTTTAGCCCATTCTTCAGCCATATACTTGTATGCCATCTTTTTCACATCTCAACTACGTTGAAGTTTACGGTTCAGCCTTTCGGCCACATCCCAGCGGACAAGGTTGTCCGCCAACCGTTCCAATGCTAGCTCCGCGGTCAAAAATAAACCTTTTGAATCACATTTCGGATTTCCAGAAGGTCATCCTAATTTTCTGGGAAACTCGGCGCCTATCCACGAGAGTTGCCGTAGGTTTCTTCCATGTGGGCTCAGGTTATTTTGGTGACTATCGTTTCCGAGATGTAATTAAAGATTCTCTGCCTTTTTCCTGGATAAAGAAAATACCCTATCAGCAAATCCAAGGGTAACAAGAAAGCTTTTCCAACGCTTTCCAATGCAGCATTACCGATTCCCATGTGGGAACCGTCCAACCTTGTGACTCTGATCCGCATGACCATTTTTCCGAATGATTGGCCATATCTGCTCTCCATAAACATCCAATACAGAAACAGCACAATCCCATTAGGATTAAAGTTGAAGAATGGAATCCATCCCGGCCAGCCAAACATTGTCGATTGAAAAGAGAATGTCGTCACCAATCCCAATAGACCAGTTATAGCCCCTATAATCAACACATCTATCAACCAAGCAACAAAGCGTTCACCCCACAAAGCCATCTTCAATCCGGAAGCAGGTGAAAATTCTTTCTTCACAGACTCCGTCGAATCAGAGATTGCCACGGGGGTTCCGCAGACACTGCAAAATTTTGCCTCATCTCCAATCTCGGCACCACATTTTCTGCAATAAGGCATAAACCGTCCTCTCTTAACCAATACATGCAACAACTATATCTTCTTTTTTGGGTTCTTCTGCCAAGACAGAATTCTTCTTCTGATAATATTTGAATTTGGAAAGTGTCTTGCAGTGAAGCTAACATCGGCGGTGTCTTCAATACAGCCAGACAATCCCTGAATAAGGTTTCGGATCTAACCCAAATGTTTAAAACTTCCTCTTAGAATGTAGAATGCGTTAGGTGAAACTTTTGGCAGAAGAACTCAAGAAGATTACGCTGGATGAGCTAAAGCAGTATGACGGCAAAAGTGGCAAACCTGCCTATATTGCGTATCAGGGAAGAGTCTACGACGTTTCGCAAAGTAGACTCTGGAGCGACGGTGACCACATGGGCTTGCATGGCGCAGGAAAAGACCACACTGATGAATTGGACCTGGCTCCTCACAGGGAAGAAGTGTTTGAAAGAGCCAGACTTGTCGGTACTGTAGTGTAGAAAATTCAAAATATCACTTGCAGGACTCTGTCTGAAGGCGCAATTCAGCGTAACCATTATACTCCAGATATGGCTGCAATGTGTCCTCAAGAAGAAAAATTCCACAGTTACCTTGTGGGCACGCTGATAAGTTGAAGGCTGCAAGAATACATCTCGACATCACTTCGTTTTTAGGAACGAAACGTTTCATTCTACTCAATAGGTCACTCATGCCCTACTATTTGTCTTTTTAAGATTCAGAGAGGGCTTGCTCGTTATGAGTACTTTGTGTGATTCTTCAACTTTGCACCTAGACAATAGAAATTCTATCAGCATAGTGTTTTCCACCGCAAAGGGTGGAAGCAATCTCACTGCTAAGGCTGATAAGGCTTAATAGCCGCTTCGCGCCTTCTTGTCCATTATCACCGTGTGGTTTTCATGGTAGACGTTTGGCTTCCCTACGGCAAGAGCGACGTATGTGTCAGAGTTCCTGCTAGAAACCTCCTCGGTTCAATTGAACCCAAAGAACTTTTGGGAGTACCCGATTCGAAGACTGAAGTGGAACGTGCTTTGAGAGAAGTCATAGGCTCCAAGCGTCTAAGCGAGATCGCTCACAAGGAAAGCAAAGTGGCAATTGTTGTGGATGACAGTACCAGAGATGCCCCGACGGCAGTTATGATTTTGCCTGTTCTCGAAGAACTGCAGCTTGCTGGCGTGAAGGATGAGAATGTCACGGTCATCTTTGGTTGTGGCACGCATAGAGCTGTCAAACCTGAAGAATCAACGAAAATTGTTGGTGAGGAAATATCTCGCAGAGTTAAAATCCTCAGCCACGACTGTAAGGCTCAAGATCTAGTCTATGTGGGAACGACTAAGACGCATGGCAACAAGATCTTCTTGAATCGAGACTTCGCTGAAGCTGACGTGAAAGTGTTGTTAGGGGACGTTGGTTTTCACTACTACGCCGGATACGGCGGTGGACGTAAAAGTGTGATGCCAGCCGTAGCTGGTGAAGAGACAATAAAGCATAACCATGCCATGCTCCTGAACTCGAACGCACACACTGGAATCTTGAATCAAAATCCCGTGCACGAGGATATGACGGAAGCGGCAAGGCTTGCGAAAGTTGATTTCATCTTGAATGTCGTAACCAACAGCAAAGGTGAAGTCGTGAAGGCATTTGCCGGGGATTTGCAGCAAGCGTTTGACGAAGCCGTTAAGCTGGTGGATAAAATGTACCGCGTCGAAGTTGACCGCAGAGCAGACATCGTTGTGGTCAGCCCAGGAGGTCATCCAGCCGACATTAATCTCTATCAAGCATACAAAGCATTGGACAACGCTCTTGAAGTTGTGAAGCGCGGAGGCGTCATCATTCTCGTCGCCGAATGCCCAGAAGGGCACGGAAATCAAGTCTTCTACGAATGGATGATGAAATTCGAGGATCTGAAAGCCGCTGAACGAGAAATCAAACACAATTTTGCGCTAGGCGGGCATAAAGCATACTATTTGCTCAAGGCGCTTCAGAGCCATCAAATCATACTGGTTTCATCTTTGCCTGATTATTACGCCTCAAACATTTTCAAGCTGAAAACAGCAAGAGCAGTCAACGACGCTTTAAGAGAGGCTATGGTTATTGCTGGTTCGCAAGCCAGAATTTGGACTATTGCCAAAGGAAATTCCACATTGCCACAGGTCAGACCTGCAGAATAATCGTCTAGGAAGAACACTTTTTGCTTGATTTTCTCAGAAATAGCCGACGTGATACGTTATAGAACACAAACTTTAAGTCTAATATAGAAATCTCGTTTAAGAAGGCGAAAAGATGCAACAGACCTTCAAGCTGCGCAAGTTCCAGCCAGGCGATTTGCAGAGTGTAATTCAGATTAACCGGGTTTGCTTGCCTGAGAATTACACGGACTATTTCTTCATCGACCTGCACCAACGATTTCCTGAAACATTCATCGTTGCGGAAGAGGACGGAAAAATCGTTGGCTACATAATGTGTCGCATCGAAGTCGGACTCTCAAATTTCGGTCTGACCGGATTGATAAGGAAGGGACACATAGTATCTATCGCGGTTTTGCCTCAAGGCAGACGCAAAGGCATTGCCACTGCGCTGATTACTACTGCCATGGATGGGATGCGCTACTACAAAGCAAAACAGTGTTTTCTGGAAGTTAGGGTTACAAACGGTTCAGGCGTCGGGTTGTATAAGAAACTTGGTTTTGAAGTTAGTCGAACCATCAACGGCTATTATTCAGATGGCGAAGACGCCTATGTTATGAGTAAAAAACTATAGAGACCATGTTTCCGAAAGTAGCATCATGTTGGAAGAATCTTCCTTTTATACTTGGGGCGCTCTCCAAGGTCCAATAACGCTATATTTTAGCTAACGTGAGATGTCAACCAACGTTGCCTTGGTGTAGGGCACCATATCTCTTATACTCTCAATTGACGCTTTTCTAACTTTTTCACGCTGCTCTTTGGGAAGTTTCGAAGCTAAAACGCCCAAGACTTGCCATAGAAGTTCTTTTCCGTTCAAATCACCAGGCACCATGGTCAAGTAAACGTTTGTTCTATTCTTCACAGCTTCAACCGGTCCGCCAACGAATATGATTTCTTCGTTAAATAAAACACCTATAGCAAGTCTTAACGGCACACTACGGGCCCAGTTTCTTTTTCCCTGAACTGCAAACGCTCCGTGGGGTACGTACTCCCCAGATGGCCCACTCTTGCTCAACTGATCTGGTTTAACCCAGTAAACGTCAGCTGAACCTGTGCCTTCACGCCAAGCCCGCGAATAGGCAGCAGCAAACTCGCCAGCTTCACGCAGGGTTTGTTCGCTTATTTCTTTGCCGTCTGATTTGACCACAACAAATGGGGCACCCGTGATTTCGGCGTGAAAAACCACATCCCCTTGTGTCACGTACTTTTTTATTAGAACTTCATTGCTGACCGTGTCTTTTCCGGCAACAACCAAAAAGTCGTCAGACGATTTGAACCAGCGAAATTTCTCAAACCACTCCTTGTTTTTCATCTTGAGCTGGGCCATTCTCTTGATTTCTTCTTCGGGTTTGGAGAGTTTGGCAGTCTCAGCTTCGGATAGTTTCTGCTCAATTTCGGTCAGTTTCTTTCGGGATTCGTCTAAAGCGGATAGTGTGCCGACTGATTTTTGCTTAGCCTTCTTGCTACGTTCGTAGTATTCGGCTGCGATCTCGAAGAGAGTTTTGCGCAAGCTCAAGCTGAAATGCAAATCCTCTAAGAAAATGTTAAGCGCTTGATTTCGAGCATCAAATGATTCGATGTGAATTTTTGCATTACTGGATGAACCCTCAGCGGCTGCAACCTCGGAAAGAACAGAATGTAGCTCTTTTCCTTCTCGATTTGCGGTTGCGAACTTTTCCAGGAGGTTCTGAATTTCCACTGAATTGGCATAAATGGAATTGCCAATTTGTTTGTTCCTTTCTGCCTCATTTTCATCCTCACGCAGAGCTTGTTCCTGTTCAGAAATGACTCGCCTTAGTCTTTCAGCTTCGCGAGTCAACTTTTCAGTCTGAGAGCTATCAACCGCTTTCTCAATCGTAGTGGCTCTAGCATAAAACTCATCCAGCGCCAAGTTGTAACTGCTGAAATGCTGTTTTTTGTTGGCTTCATAACGCTTTAGTCTGAATGGCGCAACGTCAAGAAAAGTGCCATCTTCAGCCAATATTATGTTCGGTTCTAACTCGTGTGCGGTAACTGCTGAAAGCAGACTCTGAAGTTGATCAAAGATGGATGTGAAGTCGCGTTTTTTCAACTCGTTACAATGTGTCCTTTTATCCACATTAGCCCTGAGAAGAATTTCCTCAGCGTAGAATCCGCCCACTCCGAGAAAACGTGCCGCTGCCCTCACAACTTCTGCATCTCCTGAATTCCCTAAAGCCTCTTGCAGAGCATCTGCCGTCACCTTAAAGGAGTTCATGCTGATTGAGGGCGGAAACTGGAAAACCTCATTGCGCAATATGTTTCGGTCGCGCATTCGCTTAAAAACTAAAGCCTGCAGTATCTCAGCTTTTTCTCCGGTTAATATTATGTTACCGTCTCCGAAAAGTTCAAGAACCAAGCCTAACGTACCAGATTTTGTCCTAAATCGAAAGGTGACTATGCGCTCAAATTCGTGCTGAGCTACATCGGTTATCCAAGCTCCACGGAGATATTTCCTCAGAGCCATGCAAAAAGACGGGGGTGCATGTGGACTCTCCAATGCATAGGTTGTCAAATGCAATCGTCTACCAGCTTCCATGACAAGGCGTATAGGAGGTTCGCCAGTCTTATGCAGCTTGAAAACCAGGATCTTTGGGTCGAGTTGATAGACATTGTTCACCCGAGAATTCACTACCGTATCTTTCAATTCGCGTACAACGACAGAAACGTCGACACTCGTGAACTCTCGCTTCTGCAAAGTGCTCTCCTGAATTTAAAGTGGAAACGGAGTATAAAAAAACCTTTCACGCTAAATAGGAGTCCGAGGCTAGAATACCCAGCGAATTTACCCAATTTCTAAGAAACCGCAGAAAAACTCTGTGTCTTGACTAGGCAACTTTTTAATTAAGGCCTAAAATATAGTCTGCAAGGATTGAAGACATTTGAAACCATTGGTACTGATATACTGGATCAGACTGGCGTTAGGTCTATTGGCGGGTTTGATAAGCGCATTTGTAGCCACGATGTCTAACGAAGCATCGTTCACTGCGTTTCTCAACGGCATAACAACGGCATTATTGGTCTATTTGTTGTCATATTACATTTTGAAAGCCAAATTCGCAACCAAGGTGGAAAAACAGTCTAAGATCATGACAATGGGCATATTCATGTACTTTTTGGCGTGGGCGGTCTTTTTCATACTATTCTATTCTTTTCTCAAGCCGCCAGTAGTTGTCTGAATGCTTATTGCTGTGTTGTCTTCTGTATAAAATTCGCCATTGTGGCTTGGCTCTTATCGCCTCTAAGGGTCTCAATTGCTTCCTTTTCAGCGCTTTGGTCACTTCTCTGAGGAGGAGCAACGTCCATACGCGAGAGTATACGCATACAGTCTGCCCAGGCTGAAAAGTAGCCGCGGTCAAAGTCACCATGGAGCCCATTACGCATGTGATCCAGAAATTCACGTCTATATTCATGCAAGGCCGCTTTGTCGCTCAAGTCCAATTTAGGGAAGAGTGCATACGAGTCATTGTTGTTTTTGCGGGAAAGGTACATTCCACGTAAAGCCCTGAAGTATCCTCTGTTCCATTCAGTTTTCTGCATCTTTTGCTTGAGTCGTTCTAACTCCCTTTCAGCTTCTGTAAACTGTCTGTTGACTATAAGTTGGAAGTATCTGGTGACTAACGCTTGAGATATTGGCATTCCTAGTGTCCCCGACCTTTGCTAGCTTTTTCCTCTTCTGAGACATCCTCTATTCCGTTTTCAGTTACTTTAAGTATTTCCTCGCCTTCAGGCAGATAGGGACTTGAAACCAACCTAGCTATCCGTATGGGGCCACGTGCAGCTCTCCTAAGATAAATGCGTGTATGACTCGTGTGTCCAACAATGTGCCCCCCTATTGGTTGAACGGCGTCTCCGAAGAAAATGTCAGGTTTTGCCATGACTTGATTGGTCACGACGGCCACAGCGTTGAATGCTCTGGCTAGACCAATGAGTTTGTGCATGTGTTTGTTTAGTTTTTGCTGTCTGGAAGCCAACATTTCCCTGCCTATGTATTCACTTCTGAAATGGGCGGTCAGAGAGTCCACAATGATCAATTTCACGTTGTTCGCTTTAATGATCTCGTCCGCATTCTCCAAAAGAAACATCTGATGATCCGATGTGTACGCTTCGGCGTAAATAATGTTCTTAACCACATTTTCAGGCTCCAGACCTAAATGCCTAGACATCTGCACGATACGTTCAAGCCTGAAAGTATTCTCCGTGTCTACATACAAAGCAGAGCCGTTGAGCCCTCCACGTTCTGGAGGCAACTGGACATTGACGCATAGTTGATGGCAGATCTGGCTTTTTCCGCTACCGTATTCGCCGTAAAACTCGGTTATTGTCTGCGTCTCCAATCCGCCGTCCAAGATGTTATCCAAGGCCCTGCTACCTGTAGTTAGACGCAGGACGTTTTGACGCATTTTGAGCAGTTCATCTGCTCTTATGAAACTTACTCCTATAGCTGAGCGGGCTGCCTCAATGATTGCAAAGCCCTTTTTCTCGCCGACACCTATGGGTTCTAGCTCGCGTGCGGTTGCCATGGCTAAAGATTCAACGGTATGGTAACCAAGCTCGCGTAGTTTCTGAGATGTGGCAGGTCCTACTCCTGGTAGGTCTTCGATGAATTCGTATTTTTTCTTGCCTTGTACGGTTTCCTTCTCTTGGCTTTCAACATCTGAGTCTTCTGACAACACTCTCACGCTTGGAGAACAGTTGCGAAAAGGCATATTTAAAACAAACGAAAAAAGAGAGCTGAAAGTACTTGGAGAGCTAGTTTAAAGTGAAATCTATTTGAGTCGACACTTCAGTTCTTATCCAGCAACAGTCTCACTGTCTTCTTTGGATTCCGAACGGCTCGCACTATTTTGTCACGGGTGAAGGTTGGGTTAACAAGATTGGCTTGTGCACACAGCTCACGCAGTTCGTTTGCTGTAAACTCGGGTGTTTCAATCAGGGGTTCAGCCGCGGCTAAGGCTTCATCGCTGAAACAGTCTCTCAAGAAGCCGCCGCGTTTGGCTTGTTCATACAGTTCAGTCCCTTGAATTGGCGTAGCTATGCTAAAAACAAAACTTTCGGCCCCGAGCTGTCTAAGTCTGTAGGCAAATTTTATGGTCTCATTGATTTCTTCTTTTGTTTCTCCTATAAGCCCGATTACAAAGAAACAGCCGACCTTAATTCCCACTTTCTTACAGAGGACGACTGCGCGTTCAACACTTTTGAGGTCCAAGTTCTTCTTGATAATTTGGTCCACTACACGCTGAACTCCAGACTCTGGTGCAACACGGATTTTTTTGCAGCCAGACTTTTTCATTTTTGTCAAAAGTCTCTCATCTAGAGTATCAGCTCTTACGCCGTTTGGAGTAAACCATTCAATCCTTAACCCTCGTTTTATGATTAGATCACAGATGTCTTCCATTCGCTTCCGGTCTAGCGTCATGTTATCGTCTAGGAAATCAACTTGTTTAACGTGGTACGTCTTTACAACTTGTTCTATCTCATCAACCACATTTTCAGGACTTCTTCCCCGCCATTTTCTCCCCCAGACGATATGATGTGTACAAAAAACGCAGTTGTACGGGCAACCTCTGCTCGTGAGAATCTCGGTCCAAGGCTTGTAAATTTCCCCTCTCAGAGGGTTTTCTTTTACTGCAGCAAAATATTCTTCCATGGGCAGCAAATGCCTCGCGGGGAATGGAAGAGAATCCAGGTCTTCCAATGGAGGCCGCGGTGAAGTAATGACTGGCACTCCATCTTGGACAAAGCCAATGCCCCGTATTCCGTTGAAATCTGGAGCTTCCTTTTCTAACGCATTCGCCAATTCTAAAATTGTATTTTCAGGTTCGCCTATTACAACAAAGTCAACATTTGGATTTGCAAGGCATTCTTTTGGTCTTGCAGAAGGATGCGGTCCCTCCAAAACGGTAGAGATGGATTTGTCAATGCTCTTCACTGTAGATGCAACCTCGAACGCGGGTTTAATCCAACCTGAAAACGGGATTTCTATGACGACTATACTGGGTGACCAATGTTTGACTTTGTCCGCTATTTCCGTGTTGCTTAGGCCGACCTGGTATTTCGTTTCATCTATTCGGAGATTTCGCCAGCCTTCTGTGGGAGCGTCTATAATGCGTACTTCGTGAGCTTTTTCGAGTACTGCTGCTACATAGGCTAAACCTAAAGGGGGAACTACGCTCGGTTTTCCCCATGCTCTAGGTTGTATGCGAGGTGGATTAATCAAGCATATACGCATATTCGGCCCACTGACTCCAACAATTCATATCGGCTTATAAGGCATCATTTTTTGGCTCGTTTAAAGTACGTATATCCGAGCAAAGCAACACTTATCACCACTAGTATGATAGCTACGACGTAAACATATTCTATGGCAGGCTGAATTGTGGCAGCAGTCACTTCCATTAAAATGGGATCGCTTGATGTAGAAGAGTATAAGCTGTTGTCTGATGCCCACTCTGCGACAATAGACCAGTTTCCGACAACAGCTGGTGCATAGGTGAGGTTGAAAGCGCCTCCGCTGGAGGTTGTAGTCAGTATATCAGTCACGGAGTTGTCTGGTTTAGTGAAGTAGACCGAAATCAATGCGTTGGGAATGGCTGGGGATAGACTGCCGGTAATTGTGACTGATTCGTCTACGCCAACATGTTGGTTAGTCATTTCAATTTTCAGGACGCTTGTTTTTGCAGGAGAATCGGCTAGGCAATAAACATTCCAATCGTTGTTTCCAACATATAGTCTGCCTTCACCTAGCGTTGGAGAGGACCAACTGTTGGAACCGGTTTTGAAAACTGAGAGTTTGCTACCGTCAGTGGCGTTGAGGACGTAAACGGAACGCTGATCGGTTACAACGTAGACCTTTTCGTCAGCGTAGGATGGAGAAACGTAGAGCTCTTCTCCCAAGTATGTGCTCCAGATAGCATGACCATTCTTGGCATCAACGCAAACAATCGAGTAGTGATCAACTATGAAGAGGTTACCGTCTTTGAAAACAGGCGAGCAGACTATAAACTCCCCAACACCCGAAGTTCTGTAGGTCCATTCGATGTAGCCTGTCACCACATCTATCCCATAGTATTCTTTTACGTTGGAGGAGGCAAAGACTATACCATCTGCTACTGTTGGGGAAGCGTGCATGTCTGTACCTCCGGTGAGTATTCCTTCATAGGGAATTTCTCTCTTCCACATGAAGCTGCCGTCAATTGCATTCAGTTTGTAAAGAGATCCAGAATTTGGTTCTTGGGAAACAATATAAACCGCATTATCCACAACTGCCGGAGAGGATGTTACATAGCCTCCTGTCTTATACGTCCAAATCACGGTGCCGTCAGTGGCGTCTAAGCAGTAAACATTTGTATCCAGTGATCCCACGTAGACTCTTCCTTCAACCACAATTGGAGATGATCGCAGTGCGGGCGCTGCGCCAAAATTGACTTGAATTGGGCCTCCGGCGTTCCTCTTCCAAATGAGACTTCCATTAGCCGCGTCTAGGCAGTAAACGTTTCCATCATCTGGTCCTACGTACACTCTTCCATCAACTACTGCTGGTGAAGATTTGATGCGGTCGTCAGTTTGGAATTTCCAGATAAAGGTTCCCGTCTGAGCACTTAGGCAATATATGTTCTTATCGTGTGATCCGCAGTAGATTCTGCCGTCTTTTATGCTTGGCGAAGAAACTACGGCGCCAGCGGTGGAAAACTTCCACCTCAAAGTAAGATTTGTCGGACCGGACTGACCTACGGCTGAATGTGCGGAATCGTGCCGCCACATTGGCCACGAAT